>CAMZLW010000141.1 GCA_947311785.1 uncultured Ignavibacteriales bacterium
AAACTATAAAACTGAGCTAAGAAAATAATTTGGGCTAAATGCTCATAAAGCCTTTGCTAATATAGGCTTACGTCGGTTTTTTATTGCTGTTTTTGCGGAACTTACGTTATATCATGAATTCACACTAACAGATGCTGAAACATTTTGGCAAACTCATTTCGAGAGTCTCAGTGTAACACAATGCACCGCAAGTTTTCAGCAAGACGCATTTTATTAGGTTATACAAAGCCTTCTATTAATCCGATGGGAATAAACAAACACTACTGCTGTAATTCCGTGATGTTTCTACACAGCCTGCCCATTTGGGGAAATCTGTGCTTATAGGAAAGATTCCCAATAAATCCATTTGGGAATGATACTTGGTTTTGTAGTAGATATAATTGATAAAATAAAAAAACCTTTCAAATTGAAAGGCTTAAAAGAAAGACAATATTGCTCAACTGTTGTTAGAACAAAAATGTAAAACCAACATTAAAAGTTTCGTAAGTAAGTGGTGCTTCGTTTCCATTCATGTTAAATGGCCAGTTCATATTTTCTTTACGTAGAAGATAGTATCCATACTGGTAACCAGCTTTTAGAGCAAAATTAAAAATTGAACCAAGCACCGGAGAACTATCAACGATATCATCTGTAAAACAACCTAACATAGTGTAGCCAACTTGGGAAACAATCATACTACCAGACCAATACCAAAAAAGGTGCCTTCGGTAAACAACAGCCGTTTCATAATTTGCATTTAGCTGAATCATTGAGGCAAGTTCAACTTTCAATCCGTAAGCGGCTTTATCGCCAAAACGGAATGTGCCGAGATAATTATTTAAAACATCCTTAGTATTATTAGCATTATTCATACTAACTACTGTTTGTGAGTCATCAAAATCACTTAACTTTGTCCAAACAAAATCTTGTGAAACATATGGAACTATAGAAAAACCAGAACCGCCAAAGCCAACTCCATCGCGTGAGCCAAATCCAAAACGATATGCGTCTGTAGTTATTCCATAATCGTTAGTGCTAATATTCTGAGTTGAGCTTGATATATATGAACCAAAGACGTAACGTTCGGATAAGTCAACCAGGATATTATTAAAATTTTTCTGTTCACTTTTTCCAAGTTTAATATCCCAACTTCCAATATTGGCAAATTTTGCTCTAACCTGCTTGTTTACTGTAGTTCCATAGCCGTAGTTAACCTCTATAATTGGGCGGGATTTGTAGATAAAGTCTAAAACATTGTTGTCTAAATATTTTTTATAACCACTTTTGTCATCGTCTTGTGCAACAATTGTGCAAGAAAGAATCACTAAAAAAAAGATGATTATTTTTTTCATATTGCCCCTAATTATTTGTTTTTCCGTCTATTGCTTTAAGAAGAGTTTCCAAAAGCAATTCATTTTTTACTGGTTTAGTTAAAAAATAATCAACACCAGCTTTGTATGCTTCTGTTCTATCTCGCTGATAAGCATGTGCAGTTAAAGCTACCACTGGAATATTTTTATACTTTGGATTATCCTTTATCTCTCTTGTAATCTGGAGCCCGTCCTTTTGCCCTCTAAGAGAAACATCCATTAAGATAACAGAATAAGTTCCCTCTCCTAATTTTTCGTAAAATGTTTCTGAAGAGTTACTCATTGCAATTTCAAATTTTCTTTTTAAAAATAATGTAAGAAATCTTTGACTATCTTCATCATCTTCAACAATTAGTAATTTATGTTTTTGTTCCTTAGAATCCATAATATAATACCTATTTAACTATTTTAATAAACATGGTCTTTCAATTTAATAATTTTATTAAAAAATTGTTAAAATTTCATTTAACATTTTCCTTTTAATATTTGGAACTACCGTTCCTTTTTTTGGGTAACCAGCAACAATAAGTAAAAATGGAGTTTCGTTTGCAGGTCTATTCAATATTTTTGATAAAAAACTCATTGGGCTAGGTGTGTGTGTTAATGTTGCAACTCCCACATTATGCAACGCAGTTAAAAGCATTCCACTTGCCAAACCAACAGATTCTTTTGTGTAATAATTTTTTTCTCTAACTCCACTTTTGCCAATTCTATACTTTTCTTCAAATACAACTATCAAGTATGGTGCAATTTCAAGAAATGGTTTTTTCGCATTAGTATCAAATTGCTCAAGATCTTTAAGCCATTCTTTTGGAGCTTTATTTGAATAAAATTCTTTTTCCTCTTTTTCGGCAGCAATTTTAATTTGTTTTTTAATTTCATTACTTTCAACAATCACAAAGTGCCAAGGTTGCTTGTTGGCACCACTAGGAGCAGTGTTTGCTGTTTTAATAACATTTTTAATTACTTCAATAGAAATTGGCTCTGAAGAGAAAGTTCTTACACTTCTTCTTTTATTCATTTTTTCAAAAAACAATTCTGAAATTTCTAGAGACTTATTATCGGAAAATTTTTCGTAATTCTTTAGTGGTATATGTTTTTCTTTTTTCATTTTTGTTGTTCTTAAATTATTTGTGTTACCACTATCTATATTACTCCAAGATTATGCAATCGCATAAACAACTTGCAATTCTGAGTTTAAATTGGCACTTTCAATGCTAAATGGATTATGGCACAGATTGCTAATCTGTGCTACGTGTTTTTTTAACAAATTATTTTAACTACTCAACATACAATTTATTAAGTTCTTTCATGCTTTCTGGGTCGCCAATTACTGTAATTCTATCTCCTTCATAAATTTGAGTATTTCCTTTTGGAACTATAATTTCACCACCTCGTTGAAGCAAAGCCACTAGGCAGCCATTCGGGAGCAAAATTTCTTTTAATTTTTTGTTGATAAATAGCTCTGTCTTTTTTCCTTTTACTATGTGTAGTGCGTAGAAATTGTCGTCGTGGAGTAATGCTTCTTTTAACTCTTGCTCATCTTTAGCATTGTTCCATTCTTCGGCAAAGGAATCGTCGTCAACTCTTCCAGCAATTTGAGCCAAAATTCTTAAATGCTGTGTTGGGTCATTTTCTGGACTAACCAAAAAGAAAACAGCAGTAACTCGCTGAACATCTTCTTCTTGGTATGTTAAAGGATTAAATATAGGAACATCAAGACCATCCTTAGCACGTATTAAAACTAATTTAGAATGCTCAATTCCATTACATCTAAAGTGTGGTAGTGCAACTCCGTGTGTAACTGGTGTAGCACCAACGCGGGTTCCTTCCATAATTTGTTTGGTAATTTCTTCTTTTGAAAGAGGAAGTTCTTTTGAAAGAAAACCTCCTGTTAAATTAACTGCTTCCAGAAAAGTCATACCTTCTGTAATATCAAACACTTTGCTTTCGGTAACAATTTTATCAAACGGATCACCTTTACGTAAACCTTTCTCTTTTAAAATTCCACGTAACTCTGTATCAAGACCAGCAAACCGTTGCTTCCCAAGACGTTCAAAAATATGATAAATTGCTCCGTTGCGTTCAACTTTGCCACGAGCATAAAACCAATACCACAATCCGCCAGCAATTACTAATCCAGAAGAAAAAATTATTGGAAGTGCTCCCATTTCAAAAATTAAATAGAGCGATGAGATAATTCCAAAAATATGTAGCCAAGGATAAAAGGGAGATTTGTAGCCAGGATCGTAAGAATCGATTTTACTTTCACGCATAATTATTACAGCTATAAAAACTAAAGTAAACATTAAAAGTTGAAATGCACTTGCAAGTTTAGCAATTCCTGTTGGATCTAGAAAAACCAACAGAAGAATAATTATTAACACAGTTAAAATAATTGAAGCAACTGGTGTGTTGAAGCGACCAAGTTTTCTAAAATAAGTGGGCATAATATGATCGCGACTCATTGCAAGTGGATATCGTGAGGCACTCATTACTCCAGCATTTGCAACTGAAACAAAAGCAAGTATTGCAGCAACAGAAAGAAGAATCATTCCGTAATTGCCAAACAAAACCTTTGCTGTTGATGCCACTGGTGTTAAATTACCAACAAGTTCCGACATTGGTAAAACACCAACCATAACTGATGTGCCTATAATATAGATAAGAATTGATATTCCTAGTGCTAAGAAAACCCCAAGTGGTAAATTACGTTCTGGATTTTTCACTTCCTCTGAAAGCGATACAACTTTTGTAACCCCAACATAACTTATATAAACCAAGCCAGCAGTGGCAATTATGGAATCGAAGCCGGCATCAAAAAAATTATTGAAGTGTTCATAATTTAATTCTGGAATTCCACCACCAATAAAATATGCTAATAATGCAAGTAACCCAACAACAAGATAGATTTGAAACTTGCCACTTTTCTTTGAACCAAAAATATTTAAGAGCCCAAGTGCCACAGCCAACATAACAGCAATTGGAACTATTTCCAAACCTGGAATAAAAAGGGAGATGTATGCCCCCATACCTATTAGGGCAAATGCCACCTTTAGTATTAAAGCAAGCCAAGTGCCAATGCCTCCAATGGTTCCAACTAACGGACCAAGTGAGCGATCGAGAAAATAATATACACCCCCTGCCTTTGGCATTGCGGTTGCAAGTTCAACTACACTAAGCATTGCAGGTATTAAAGGAATTGCTGCTAATACATAAGCTAGTATTAACGCGGGTCCTGCTTGTTGAGCTGCTAATCCAGGCAACAGGAAAAATCCAGCACTTAAAGTTGTTCCAGCAGCAATTGAAAACACACCGAGTAAACCAATTTCTTTTTTTAATTTTTTCTTAGCCATAATTTCACTTTCCAGTAAAGAACAATAAATTTACTTTAATAATTTTATTTTTAAAACCCACAAATCATAAAATTAACTCTCAAAAAAAATCAGACTCAGTGTTACGAACAAAGTTTGGAATTTAGAATTTGACATTTGAGCATTATTTGGATTTTGTTGTTTTTTCCTTTGTCTTTTATTTTATATCTACTCCCATTTCTTCTAACAGATAATTTGCACCACCAAGTTTTTGAGTTATCCACAATACGTAACGTATATCAACCCCAATGGAACGGCTGTATGCGTCATTCCATGCAAAATCATTTATTGTTGCTTCGTATGCTCTGTCGAAGTTAACTCCAATCAATCTACCTTTTGCATCAAGAATTGGGCTTCCAGAATTTCCACCAGTTGTATCCATATTATATAAAAGTCCTACAGGAATTGATTTCAATTTTGGGTTATAAAACTGTCCAAAGTCTTTTGCTTTGTATAACTCTTTTATTTTTTTGGGAATTGCATATTCATTTCCGAGATAACTTTTTTCGATAACTCCTTTAAGCGATGTTATAGGGGACGAATAAACAGCATCACGTGGCGAGTATCCTTTAATATATCCGTATGTTAAACGGAGTGTTCCATTTGCATCTGGAATAAATTGGGTGTCTTTCCACTCGCGTTTTACCTCGTTAAATTGTGGAAGTAGCTCACTTAACGCACCACTAATTTTATTGTTTTCACTTTCTATTTTTTTGTATTGTTCGTTCAGTTCTAAGGCAAAACGGATTAATGGGTTTTTCAACTCTTTCAATTCATCTAACGACAACTCTGAAAGTTTATCAAAGTTTTCTCTGTTTGTTATTTTTTGAGATATAAAATTATTTTCAACAAACCTCATAATTAAGGATTTATTTGCATCATTATCAAAAATATTATCAATAACATCTATTCTGGAATTTTCCGAAAACTTGCGTGCATCACAAATCATTTTTGTAAGAAATTCTTTTTCTATCGATTCCATCGATATTTTAAATATGCTATCAAATTTTTGCAAAGATTTTGCAATATTCTCGTCTTTAAATTTAAATTTTCTATCTTCGTTTTCTTTTCTTTTTTCCTCTGCGTTTTGTATAACAAAATGTGCAAGTTTAAAATCATTCGATAATTTATATAAAACCTTAAACCATAAATTTGCTTCGGCTATATCCATACGCCTACTATAGGCTTCATCAATTTCATTAAACAGATTTTTATAATTATCGTTTAACACAGGACTCGTTTTAATAAAGCGTGCAATTTCGCTTTCTTCATTTATTTTTGTTTTAACCAACCCTGTATTACGCAATCCTTGAATTTTACCTTTGTAATTTTTCATTGTGTTAGAAAGACGCTTGATGTGTGTTGAGTAAGCAAGTGCCATTTTTTCATTTTCTTTTGTCTTTGCCTCAATTAATTTTATTGTCCACTCATATATTTCAGAAATATAGGGCAACTGATAATTGTATTGATACTCAATAAACTGCGATGGTTGATTGCGATATGTTCTTCCTGGATATCCTAAAATAAAAACGAAGTCGCCTTCGTTCACTCCATTTGGATTAACCTCCAAATATTTTTTCGGATTATAGGGAATATTATCTTTGCTATACTCTGCCGAACTTCCATCGGGTGCAACGTAGGCACGCATAAATGTGAAATCGCCAGTATGGCGTGGCCACATCCAATTATCACGTTCGCCACCAAACTCGCCAATGGTTCTAGGTGGAACGTAAACCAGACGCACGTCTTCAATAATACGATACTTAAATAAAATATAACTTTGTCCAGCAAACATCTCGGAAACACTTGCCTCTATTGAGTTTTTTTTATCCGAAGCATTTTCACCAAGCTGCTCCATTTTTTTTGAAATAATTTTTGTGCGTTCTTCTAAACTTTCAATTCCAATAACAGCTTTAAGAATTATATCAGTAACATCTTTATACGACTCAGTTATTTTAACTTTATATCCTTTTGCATTAATTTCTTGTTCGCGAGATTCTGCAAGAAATCCATCCTCTAAATAATTGTGTTCAGGGGTTGATGCAGCATTTACGCCAGCAAATGCACAGTGGTGGTTTGTAATAATCAATCCATCCTTAGAAACAAACGAGCCTGTGCAACCATTAACTTTTACAAGTGCATCAATTAAGCTAACTCCATTTGGATTATAAATATAATCTTGGTTAATTAGTAATCCTGCTTTTTGCAAATCGAGCTTTTTAATTTCACTTAATGGATATTGCCCTTCTTCCGGTGCCTTTGCAAACAGAAGTGCAAACGATACAAATAAAAACAGAGTAATAGTTTTGTTCATTAGAAAACCTTTATGAGTAATAAATAATTTCTGCAAGCTAATAAATTGTTAGCAAAAGCTAAAGACAAAACGGAATTGATGTTTTACTAAAATCACTTAATGTTGTACGAAGACCATAAATATCTCTTTTTAAATAAGGATATGTAGAGACTTAGAAATAGCTATGTAAAAAATTATTTAGTATGTCTGTTCCTCAACACTTCACTTATTTCATTTAACGAAATATTTTTTTCGGCGAGTAGCACCAGTAAATGGTAAAGCAAATCGGAGGTCTCTTCTTTTAACAATTCGTTGTTATCATCCATTGCTTCAATTACAACTTCAGTTGCTTCTTCGCCAACTTTCTGTGCAATTTTATTAATCCCTTTTTGGAATAGAGAATTAGTATAGGATTTTTCTGATGGATTATTTTTTCTATCTAAAATTATCTCTTCAAGCTGATATAAAAAATCATTGTTCTCTTTTACAACTTCGTTAAAACAAGTGTCGTTTCCTGTGTGGCACGTAGGTCCAATGGGGTCAGCTTTTATAAGAATTGTATCTTGATCGCAATCGATTAAAATATCTTTAACAATTAAATGGTTTCCGGAAGTTTCCCCTTTTGTCCAAAGCCTATTTTTAGAGCGACTAAAAAATGTAGCCTTTCCTATTTCTTTGGTCTTTTGTAAAGCTTCCTCATTCATATAACCGAGCATTAACACGGTGTTTGTTTGGTAGTGCTGTATTATTACAGGAACTAATCCATTTCCTTTTTTAAAATCTATGGTCATAATCTCACCTTAATGTTTTTATTATCTAAATACTTTTTTAATTCTGGAATTTCAATTTCACCAAAATGAAAAATGCTTGCTGCAAGTGCTGCATCTGCTTTCCCTTTTGTAAATACATCAACAAAGTGTTCCATATTTCCAGCACCGCCAGAAGCTACAACTGGAACTGGAAGCAACTCAGAAAGTTGTTTTGTAATTCCAAGAGCAAATCCGTTTTTGGTTCCATCGTGATCCATTGATGTTAAAAGTATTTCACCAACTCCACGTTCTACAGCCTCTGTAACCCATGGGAGCAATTCCCAATCGGTTTCAATTCTTCCTCCACTTGTAAATATTTTTTGAACTCCATTTACAAGTTTTGTGTCAACAGAAAGCACAACACATTGACTACCAAATCTGTTTGCAATTTTATCAATTAAATCGGGATTATTAACAGCCGAAGAATTAACTGTAATTTTATCAGCTCCAGAGCCAAGCAACTCATTTACTCCATCCACTTCAGTAATACCACCACCAACGGTAAATGGGATATTAATATTCAAAGCAATTCTTTTAACTAATTCGGCTAAAGTTTTTCTTCTTTCAACAGTTGCAGTAATATCTAGAAACACAAGTTCATCTGCACCAAGTTTAGCATACTGCACCCCTAATTCTACTGGGTCTCCTGCATCTCGTAAATCTACAAAATTAATTCCTTTAACAGTTTTTCCATCCTTAATATCAAGACACGGAATTATTCTTTTTGTTAACATAAAAATCTCTTTAATTCATCTAACTTAATTCTACCTTCGTAAATAGCTTTGCCAATAATTACACCCTCTATATTTTGTTCATTCAATTTATCTACATCGGCAATTTCTGAAACTCCACCACTAGCAATTAATTCAATTTTAGGAATTTCACTTTTTATACTTTTATATAAATCGAACGCTGGTCCAGTAAGCACGCCATCGCGCGAAATATCAGTAACAATTGTGGATGTAATTCCTAAAGCCCAATAATCTCTAATGTAATCTATCAATGGTAATTCAGTTGTAACTTCCCAGGCATTGATAGAAACTTTTCCATCTATAGTATCAGCACCAAGAATAATTTTTTCTCCGTATTTGTCAAGCCACGCAAGAACAGTCTCCTTCTCTTTTGCTGCAATACTACCAGCGGTAATTTTGGATGCTCCACTCTCAAACGCAATCCGCAAATCTTCTTTGGAACGAACACCGCCACCAAAATCGATTGTTAAATTTGTTTCTGATGCAATCGATTCTAAAACTTTCCAATTAACAATTTGTTTTGCTTTTGCTCCGTCTAAATCGACTAAGTGCAAATACTTAATTCCAATTTCTTCAAACTCTTTTGCAACCTCCAATGGATTTTCATTGTAGATTTTCTTTTTTGAGAAATCTCCTTTTGTAAGTCTAACACACTTACCATCTATAACATCTATTGCTGGAATTATCTTTATCATTTTATTCTCCATTCGCGTATTCGCGGCTCGCTTTTAGCATAACTCAATAAAGTTTTTCAAAATCTGTTCTCCAATTGTTCCGCTTTTTTCTGGATGAAACTGAAGTGCGTAAAAGTTATCTTTTTGCAAAGCAGAACTAAATGGCAAAATATAATTTGTTTCTGCAATTGTATATTCGCTAACTTCTGCATAGTAACTGTGAACAAAATAAACAAACGACTCATTAGGTATGTTTGTAAACAGCTTGCTATTACTGAACTTAAGAGAGTTCCAGCCCATATGTGGAACTTTATCTTTTGGTGGAAAGCGTTTTACATTTTCACTAAATATAGATAAACACTCTGTGTTTCCTTCTTCGGAATAGTTGCACAGCAGTTGCAATCCTAAACAAACGCCAAGGAAAGGTTGTTCTAATTCAGGGAACATTTTGTCCAATTTTGTTTCTCTTAAATATTCCATTGCACTACTTGCTTCGCCAACTCCTGGAAATATAATTTTATCGGCAGATTTAATTTCTTCTAAATCGCTTGTTATTACTGCATCATATCCCAATCGCTTGAGAGCAGAAGAGACCGAGTAAACATTTCCAGCATTGTATTTAATTATTACTATTTTCATTTATTTCACATTTTAATTGTTATTCTCACTTGCCTTCAGTGGGAATCTTATAAAATCATCAGATTCCCAATATGAGCATTCTGAAATGACAGTCTTTATCGTTTATTAAATCATCCCTTTTGTGCTTGGCACATCTGGGTTTGATGCACTTTTACTAACTGCTTGTTTTATTGATCGTCCAAGAGCTTTGAATATTGCTTCAATTTTATGATGCTCGTTCTTTCCTTTTGCTTTTATATAAAGGTTGCATTTTGCAGCGTCCGAAAACGACTTAAAGAAATGATAAAACATCTCCGTTGGCATATCCCCAACAAACTCTCTATTAAATTTAGTTTTCCATTGAATCCAACTTCGTCCCGAAAAATCAATAGCAACAGATGCTATTATATCATCCATCGGTAACATAAATCCGTATCGTTCAATTTGCTTTTTATTGCCGAGTGCTTGTATAAATGCTTCGCCAAGTGCTATTGCAGTATCTTCAATTGTGTGGTGCTCGTCAACTTCTAAATCACCTTTCACATTAATATTCAAATCACACAATGAATGTTGTGCAAGCTGTGCTAACATATGGTCAAAGAAGTTTAACCCAGTTGCAATACTATGCTTCCCTTTGCCATCAAGATTTAATTCAATTTTTATTTCTGTCTCATTTGTTTTTCGGTCAATAATTGCAGACCTATTTTCTGCTTTTAGTTCATCAAAAACTTCATCCCAATTGGATGTAGTTACTGTTGCAGCATCACTTATTTTATTACTTATAAATATTGATTTAGTTCCCAAATTTTTAGCAAGTTGAATATCCGTTTCTCTATCACCAATTACATAACTGTTTACTAAATCGTAATCTCCATCAATATATTTTTGAAGCAAAGCTACTCCTGGCTTGCGTGTTGGGGCATTTTCTTCTGGAAGTGTTTTATCAATTATTATCTCAGAAAACTCTACCCCTTCATTTTTTAATGTTGTTAACATTTTATTTTGTGTAGGCCAAAATGTTTCCTCTGGAAATGAATCAGTTCCAAGTCCATCTTGATTAGTAACCATCACCAAGTCGTAGTCTAATTCAGTAGAAATTTTTCTAAGAACTGAAATTACTTTTGGATAAAACTCCAGCTTTTCAAGCGAATCAATTTGCTCATCATCTGGCTCAATTATTATTGTTCCATCTCTATCAATGAATAAAACCTTTTTCATTCTATTCTCCATACTTTGAAAGTATATTAAGTAATTTTATATTTTCCTCTTCAGCTCCAACAGTAAATCGCAAACACTCATTGCAGTTAATCATATTTGAACGGTTCCGCACAATGATTTTATTATCCAGAAGATAGTTATAAACTTTATCTGCACTTTTTATTTTAGCCAAAATAAAATTAGAGTCCGATGGATAAACATCGTCAACAATTTTTTTTGTTAATAAAATTTTAGCAAGTTTATTTCGTTCAGATATTATTGCTTCAACAACTTGCTCCTTTTTTACCTCGTTATTAAGTGCATCTAAAACTTTTTTCTGACTTACACCATTAACATTATAAGGGTATTTTATTTTATTAAAAACTGAAATTATTTCTTCATCACCAAATGCCATACCCACGCGGATATTTGCTAAGCCCCATGCTTTTGAAAATGTTTGTAATACAACAAGATTCTTGAAATTAGTTAATTCACCAATCCAACTCTCTTTAAGAGCAAAGTCAATATAGGCTTCGTCAATAATAACAATACCATTAAATCCCTTCAGAATTTTACGAATTAAATCTCTATCAAGTAAGTTCCCACTTGGATTATTAGGCGAACAGATAAATAATAGTTTTGTGTTTGTAGAAATGTTCTCAATCACTTCATCTATATCAATTTCAAATTGAGTAGTTAACGGAACTTCAATAACTTCGATGTTATTTATATCTGCTGCAACTTTATACATTCCATAAGTTGGTGGCATAATTAAACATGAGTCTTTACCAGGCTCGCAAAATGCACGAAACAAAAGGTCTATAGCTTCATCGCTACCATTACCAATAAATATATTTTTGGAATTTGTATTTTTAATTTTTGCTAATTTTTCTTTTACTCTGCTTTGGTGTGGGTCTGGATAACGATTTAAATTTCCCTCTGGTATTGAGCCAAATGAGTTTTCGTTTGCATCAAGAAATATTCCAATGTCTCCATTATATTCATCACGTGCAGATGAATAGGGCATCAAATTCTTGATGTTTTCACGAAGTAAATTTTCAATATTAATCATTATCTTTCTCGCTTCTAACTGTTACTGCTAATTTGTGTGCATCTAAACCTTCTGTATCTGCCATTGTTTCAATAGCAATGGCAATTTTTTGCAATCCAGATTTTGTAAGATTCTGAAAAGTAATTTTCTTCATAAAGCTATCTAACGAAACACCACTGTATGCTGACGCAAATCCATTTGTAGGCAAAGTGTGGTTTGTGCCCGATGCGTAATCCCCTGCAGATTCTGGAGAATAATTTCCAAGAAAAACTGAGCCAGCATTTACAATTTTTTCTGCAACAGTCTCAGCATTTTCTACTGATAAAATTAAATGCTCGGGAGCGTAATGGTTTGAAATTCCTATAGCTTCATCCAAATTATTTACAAGTATTGCAGCACTATTCTCTAACGATTTTTCAATTATTTCATTTCTCGATAATTGTTTTGTGTATCTGTCAATCTCTGTCATCACTAAATTGATAAGTAATTCACTTGTGGAAATTAGAATAACTTGGCTATCAACTCCGTGTTCTGCTTGCGACAGTAAATCAGTTGCAACAAATTTTGGATTTGCAGAATCATCAGCAATAACAAGCACTTCCGAGGGTCCCGCTGGCATATCAATTGCAACTCCAAACGAATTTACAATTTGTTTCGCAGCTGTTACCCATTGGTTACCTGGTCCAAATATTTTATCGACTCTTGAAATTGTTTCTGTTCCCAAAGCCATTGCTGCAATTGCTTGTGCACCACCAACTTTAAATATTTTTGAAATTCCTAACAACCTTGCAACATATAAAATTGAATCCGCAATTTTCCCATTCTTTTGTGGCGGTGTGCAAACAACAATTTCCTTACAGCCAGCTATGTTTGCTGGAATACCAAGCATTAGTAACGTTGAAAACAAAGGTGAAGTCCCGCCAGGAATATAGAGCCCAACTTTTTCAATTGGAACACTTTTTCTCCAACAAGTAATTCCATCAGCTATTTCTATTTTTAGGAGTTCACTTTTTTGTGCTTTGTGAAATTTATTAATATTTGTTTGTGCAACATTTATTGCCGATTTTAATTTCTTTTCAACTTTGCTTTCAATTCCATTGAACTCTGTTTCGCCTACAATAAGTTGAGTTAAGCTAACTCCATCAAATTTTTTAGAGAACTCAAAAAGTGCTTTATCCCCTTTGGTTTTAACTTCGTTAATGATTGAAAGCACTTTTTCTTGAATTACATTGCTCTCAATTGTAGGGCGTTTTAGTAATTCTTTTGTTTCTTCAATTGTTGGATATTTATATGTTTTCATTTTTTATAATTTCCACGTCATTACGAGGAGTCTTTTTTTTGACGACGAAGTAATCTGTTGCAGATTGTATCTCCGAAGGCGTCTTAACGATAAAGGGATTCTTACAGAGCGTTATCCCCAAAATTCGTGATGACTGTTTATCTTTATGCAATAATTTTTTCTATTGGCAACACAAGAATTCCTTCTGCACCAGCACTTTTTAGAATTTCAATTTTCCCCCAAAAGTCATCTTCCCCAATTACAGTATGAACAGAACTCCACCCTTCCATTGCAAGTGGCATTACTGTTGGACTTTTTGCTCCAGGCAACATTTTAATAATTTCGTCTATTGAATCATTAGGAGCATTTAATAAAATATATTTGTTGTTCTTTGCCTTATTAACTGCACGAGTTCTAAATAATATTTGGTCTAATAATTCTTTTTTATCATCCGAAAGATTTTTATTTGCTACAAGAACTGCTTCCGATTTAAGAACAACTTCAACTTCTTTTAATCCATTATTACGTAACGTGCCACCAGTGCTAACAATATCAAATATTGCTTCTGCAAGATTTATGCTCGGAGTAATTTCCACAGACCCACTAATAAAATGAATACTAGCAGAAACATTATTTTCATCCAAGTAATTTTTTAAGATTTTTGGATATGATGTTGCAATGCTTTTTCCGTCTAAATCTATAATTGAATTAAAGCTATTCTCTTTTGGAATTGCAATGGACATTCTACATTTTCCAAAACCTAATTTTTCAATTACATCAAGATTTTTTCCAGACTCTAAAATTTCATTTTCGCCAACAATACCAATATCAGCAACGCCATCCTGCACATACTCAGGAATGTCATCATCTCTTATAAATAAAAGCTCTAAATCAAAATTATTTGCCTTTACTAACAATTGTTGCGAATAATTATCAACCCTTATTCCTGCCGCTTTTAGTAACTCTAAAGACTTCTCTGAAAGCCTCCCTTTTTTTTGAATTGCTAATCGTAAAACTTCTCGTTCCATCATTTCTCCTTTAAAAGAAAAAACCCCGAAATTTTCGGGGCTTATAAATTTATCTATTTGATATAATTACTTATACTAACCCCAATTCATTATCATTTTGTGATGATGGTGGATTGAGTGAATGTTTAATATGTTATTTCTTTTTGTCATAAATTTTGTAGTGCAAGTATAGAATTATTAAGATTAGAAAACAAATGTTAGTAAAATAATATTATATAGAATGTATAGTTATTCGTTGATTATACGTTATACTGCATAGATATTCGATATGTGGATAATTTATGTAATTTTATACACCTTAGTATTGACAATAATTCTAGGACCCATTACGTTTGCACTATGATTTTAAATCAAATACATATTATCATTTCAATTAACTCAAGTGAGTTACCACGCCGTCGTCGCCCCCGTCTGGGGTAATAATAATCTATTTATAAATTTTTAAATAGCACATACTAAGCAAACACATTACAATTTTCAATTAAAAAGGATTAAAATGATTTCTGTAGGAATCATCGGTGGAACTGGTTATACCGGAAAATATTTATTAGAGTTTATTAAGCAACACGAAATGATTGCCGGCTACACTATATATGCAAATAAAAGTGCAGGCAGTAAATTGTTGGATGTTTTTCCTGAACTACTTGGTGTTATTGAAGATAAAACGATTCAATCAGTTAACAATCTTTCATATACACACGATTTATATTTTGTTTCCCTTCCGCATGGCGAATCTCTCAAATACATTCCAACCCTTTTGGATAAAGGAATAAAGGTAATTGATCTTGGTGGCGATTTTAGACTTGATACAAAAGAGCTTTATAATGAATGGTATGGATTTGAACATACTTCAGAAAAATTGCTTTCAGAAAAAGTATATGGGTTAGTTGATATTAAAAATAACAAAATAGAAAATTCAAATTTTATTTCAAATCCTGGATGCTATCCAACATCAATTCAACTTGCACTAATTCCAATAATTAAAAAGTATTCTGATAATATAATTAGCATTAGCTCTGTATCTTATTCTGGTGCAAGCGGTGCAGGGAAATCGGCAAAGACTGAGTTACTCCTTGCAGAACTGGATGGAAATGTAAAAGCATATAATATTAATAAGCACAGACATCAACCAGAAATTGAGCAAGAGCTAACAAAGGTTGGAATGAATTCTCCATTTGCTTTCACCACGCATCTACTTCCAATAGCTAGGGGAATTTATTCAACATCCACAATTCACCTTAACTCAGTAATACATGAAGATGAAATAAAAGAATTTTATTTAAAAGAATATGCTAATTCTAAATTTGTAAGAATTAGAAATATTCCACCAGAATTAAAATGGGTTGTAAATACAAACTTCTGCGATATTAATATCTCAGCAAAAAATAAAACAGTAGTAATAACTTCAACAATAGATAATTTAATCAAAGGTGCATCAGGTCAAGCAATTCAGAATATGAATAAAATGTTTGGCTGGGATGAAACTTTAGGAATAATAAAATAATTAAGGGAAAGTAGAATGTTCACATTTATAGAAAACGGTTCAATAACTTCAGTGAAAGGTATAAAAGCCACTGGAATACACTCTGGGCTGAAGAGAAAAAGAAAAGATTTGGCTCTAATCTTTTCGGACGAGCCATGTAGCGTAGCCGGAACATTTACTTTGAACAAAGTTAAAGCTGCCCCATTGTTGGTTTCGCAAGAGCTTATAAATAAAGGCGGAAAAGTAAAAGCCATTTTAATTAATTCAGGCAATGCCAATGCCTGCACAGGCGATAGAGGCTACGCCGATGCACTAAAATCGCAAAAATATTGTGCAAAAAAATTGGGCATTAACCAAGATGAAGTTGTTATAAGTTCCACTGGTGTTATTGGCGAATATATGCCAATGCATATTCTTAAAACTGGAATTGAAACTATTGTTAATCAATTAACTGATGATGGTGGTATTAAGGCAGCAAAAGCAATAATGACAACTGACTTGATTGAAAAAAACTTTGCTGTTAATGTGAAGCTCTCATCTGGCGAAATCACAATTGGTGGGATTGCAAAAGGAAGCGGGATGATTATGCCAAACATGGCAACAATGCTTTCCTTTATTACTACCGATGCAAAGATTGAAACTAATTTGCTAAAGAAATTTCTACTAAAAACTGTTCAAAACTCTTTTAATAAAATATCCGTTGATGGAGATACAAGCACAAACGATATGGTTGTGCTTATAGCAAATGGAATGTCTGGAATTGAAATTAAAGAGAGTAGCAAAGACGCAGAATTATTTTTAGAAGCACTTCAAGCAATTACAATTGAAATGGCTAAGATGATTGTTGTTGATGGCGAAGGTGCATCAAAACTTGTTACCGTTGCCATTACTGGCTGTAACACCGATGAGGACGCAAACACAATTGCCAAAACTATTTGCAACTCGCCACTTGTTAAAACAGCAATTTATGGAAGTGATGCAAATTGGGGAAGAATACTTTCAGCCGCTGGAAGAAGTGGAGTTGACTTAGACCCCTCCAGAGTTGAAATAAAATTTGATGACATGTTAATACTTGGAAAGAATTATCAACATAGCTTTGATGAAGAAGAAGCAACATCAGTTTTATCAAAAGATGAAATCACAATTTCTGTAAACCTCAATGCTGGTAAAGGTAAATCAACCTGGTGGACATGTGATTTCACAGAAAAATATATCGAAATTAATGCATCGTATAGAACCTAGAAATTTTAATTGGGAAGAAAAAATGAAAATTGTATTATTAAAATTGAGTGGAAAAGCACTAACTGAGTTTACAACTAATCATCATTATATAAAAATGATGCACGAGCTTAAAGAAAATTACGATGGTGTAATTATTGTTCACGGTGCAGGAAAAATGATTAGCGAATGGTCATCTGCAATGAACCTTGCATCATCATTTGTTAATGGACAAAGAAAAACGACCAAAGATATTATGGATGTTGTTTCTGCTGTGCAAGGTGGACTTACAAACTCTACAATCACTAGCTTTCTTCACGCAAAAGGTTTTGAAGCTACTGGGTTAAATGGAATTGATAGAAATCTTTTTGTTGCAGATTATCTCGATAAAGCCCTTGGATATGTTGGCATTCCTAAACTTAGTGGCAATGTAACTTGGTTAAAAGATTTAATGGCTAGTGATATTATTCCTGTTTACTCATCTGTTTGTAGAGACGTAGAGGGAAATTTAATGAATGTAAATGCAGATTTGTTTGCTAAAGAACTTGCGATTGCTCTCTCGGTTGATACTGTTCTCTTTGTCTCGGATGTTGAAGCAGTAAAAATTGAAGGACGGGAAATGCAAGAGATGTCTGAGGTTGATGTAAAATTGGGTATTGCAAACGGACACATTACTGATGGGATGATTCCAAAATTAGAAAGTAGTATTGCTTTATTGAACAATGCAATTAAAAAAGTCTGGATTGGGAATAATCCTACAAAATTAAAATTTAAATC
Organism: uncultured Ignavibacteriales bacterium; assembly: GCA_947311785.1. Lineage (GTDB taxonomy): Bacteria > Bacteroidota > Ignavibacteria > Ignavibacteriales > Melioribacteraceae > 1-14-2-50-31-20. The sequence continues at coordinate 17,903 of CAMZLW010000141.1, forward strand.
TTCTTTACTAAATGATATGGGTGGAACATGGATTGTTGAATCGAAGAGAGTGGCTGTATAATGAAAAGGGCATTACTACAAAATTATGCTCGCTATCCCGTTGAGTTTATTCAAGGAAAAGGGAGCAAACTCTACGATAAAAACGGAAAGGAATACCTCGATTTCCTTTCTGGCATTGCTGTTACTGGCTTTGGGCATCAGCACAAAGAGATTACAGAAGCTGCAAATATTCAATTAAATAAATTGTGGCATGTTTCAAATTTATTTGAAGCAACACCACAAGAAGAATTAGCTCAAAAACTTGTTGCATCAACTAAAATGGATTCAGTTTTCTTTTGTAATTCTGGTACAGAAGCAAATGAAGCCGCAATAAAATTTGCACGTAAATGGGGCGGAGAGCGAAAAACAATAATTGCTACTAATGGAAGTTTCCACGGCAGAACACTGGGAAGCCTTTCTGCTACTGGGCAAAGTAATTTGTGGAATGGATTTACTCCGATGCTTTCTGGGTTTACGTTTGTTGATTTCAACAATCTTGAGCAAACCCAAAATGCAATTGATGAAAATATATGTGCAATAATGGTAGAGCCAATTCAGGGCGAAAGTGGAGTGATTGTGCCTGATGATAATTATTTAGCAGGACTTAGAAAAATTTGTGATGAAAACAATTTGCTTCTAATATTGGATGAAATACAGACTGGCATTGGAAGAACTGGCAAATTGTTTGCTCATCAATATTTTGATATTATTCCAGATATTGTAACATCTGCAAAAGGACTTGCAAACGGATTGCCACTTGGTGCAACAATCTGCTCAGAAAGGGTAGCCAAAATAATTAAGCCAGGCGATCATGGCTCTACTTTTGGTGGTAATCCCATTGCTGTTGCGGCTGCTAACAAAGTAATTGATTTGTTAACAGATTCACAACTTGAATTGATTAATAAAAATGGCAATAAAATTAAGAAATTGATTGTGGAAATAGAAAGTAATTTAATAAAAAAAATACGTGGCAAGGGTTTAATGATTGGAATTGAATTCAAAGAACCAATTGCAAAATTAGTTGCCAAAGCCCTATTAAATAAAGGCGTTGTAGTTGGAAACTCTGGCGATACTGTTTTACGATTACTTCCACCATTTATTTTAGGAGAAAACGATATTCATTATTTTGTAAAAATATTCACTTCTGTGCTATCAAAATTTTCTTTTTCAAGCGGAAGTTCGGATATTGTCAACATAAATTAAATTAATTGGAGGTTGGCATGTCAGCAAAATCAAAAAGACAAAGTCTTATTAAAGATTTACTAAACACAAAAATTATTGGAAGCCAAGAAGAGTTAGCAAGGCTACTATTAAAGAAGGAGATTTCAGCAACACAGGCCACACTTAGTCGCGACTTTGCAGAACTCGGTGTTGTTAGAACAATCACAGAAAATGGAATAAGATATATTCTTAATAGTGATGAAGCAGGAAAACAAATTAGCAAATTAGTTAGCTACGAAATTATCTCGATAGAGAATAATGAAAACTTGATAGTCCTTAGAACGCTTGCTGGAAGGGCTCAAGGTGTTGCTCACTTTATTGATAGATTAAACAAGCAAGAGATTCTTGGCACTGTTGGTGGCGACGACACAGTTCTCGTTATTCCAGACAGAGTGAAGAACATACCGATAATTATTAGAATGATTAAAAATATGATTACGAAAACACATTATTAAATCAGTCCACTAACGTGGACTAAAATGGAGAAAATTATGAATCCGAAAAAAATTGTAGTTGCATATTCTGGTGGATTAGACACATCGATTATGGTAAAATGGTTAAGCGAAAAATATGATGCTGAAATTATAGCCGTTACTGGTGACTTAGGTCAAAAAAGTGAGCTAGTTGGATTAGAAGAAAAAGCAATTAAAACAGGAGCTTCAAAAGTTCACGTTATTGATTTGAAAGAAGAATTTATTAAAGAGTATGCCTTCAAAGCTCTAAAGGCTGGTGCACTTTACGAAAACGAATATCCTATGGGGTGTTCAATAGGAAGACCACTACTTGCTAAAATGCTTGTGGATGTTGCACTTAAAGAGGGTGCCGATAGTATTGCCCATGGTGCCACTGGCAAAGGGAATGATCAAGTTAGGTTTGAAGTTGGAATTCAATCACTTGCACCACACATAAATATTTTAGCCCCACTCAGAACTTGGGAGTTTAAAAGCAGAGAACAAGAAATTGAATATGCCATAAAACACAATATCCCAGTTCAGGCAACAAAAGAAAATCCATATTCTATTGACGAAAATCTTTTTGGAATTTCTGTTGAGTGTGGAATACTTGAAGACCCAACTGAAGCTCCTCCAGCAGACGCATATCAAATTACTACTGACCCCAAGGATGCTCCAGACGAAGCGGAGACAGTTATAATTCAATTTGAAAAAGGAATTCCTGTTGCATTAAACGGAGTTGCAAAATCTCCTGTTGACTTAGTGGTTGAGTTAAATACCCTTGGTTCTAAGCATGGTGTTGGAAGACTTGACATAATTGAAAATAGAGTTGTTGGAATTAAATCGCGAGAAATTTACGAAGCACCTTCTGCAACTATTTTGCACAAAGGTCATCACGAACTAGAAAAATTGGTAATGGATAAAGATACTTTCAGATACAAACAAGGTCTCTCAAATCAAATTGCAAATATGATTTATGATGGAGTGTGGTTTTCCCCTTTGTTTAATGCACTTATGGCATTTGTCGATTCAACTCAAGAATACATTTCTGGAAATGTTACAATTGAGTTATATAAAGGAAGTTTAAAAGTTCTATCTAGAGACTCAGAGTATAGTTTATACAACGAAGAGTTAGCAACATACAAAGAAGGCGATAAATTTGACCACGCCTCTTCTATTGGGTTTATTCACCTTTATGGTTTACCTTTTAAAACATTAAGCGAAGTTAGGAATAAATAAAGGTCTAAGTTGCTAAGTGCCTAAAGTTACAAGTAGCATTTATGTTTTCAACTTTAGGCACTTTTAACTTATTACTTTACACTTTTATAAAATAGATAGGAAGGATACGTTTAATATGCTCTGGGGTGGACGATTTACAGAAAAACTTAATAATACTGCAATGGAATTTTCTTCATCGCTTTCTTTTGATATTAATTTAGTTGAAGAAGATATACTTGTTAGCATGGCTCACTCTACAATGCTTGCTGATATTGGAATTATTACTAATGATGAATTAAAATCTATACACAATGGATTAACAGTAATTAAAAATGAAAGTTCTGCCGGCGTGTGGAACCCTGATGCTTCGATTTTTGAGGATATACATTCTGCTATCGAAAGTAGATTGGGAGAATTAATTGGTGCCACAGCCGGCAAACTTCATACTGGAAGAAGTAGAAATGACCAAGTAGCCACTGGGTTTCGCCTTTGGACTAAAAAAGCAATTGCTAATTTAGTTGAACAAACTTCAACATTTCAAAATGCCTTATTAACACTGGCTAAACTCCATACAGAAACAATAATGCCTGGCTACACGCACCTCCAACGTGCTCAGCCAATTTCTTTTGCTTTTCATTTGCTTGCTTATGTTGAAATGTTGGAACGAGATAAAAAACGTTTGCAATTTGTTTTGGACGAAACAGATTCATCCCCACTTGGTTGCGGTGCCCTTGCTGGCTCTACACTTCCGCTTGATAGAAACACTACAACTGAAATATTAGGATTCAGCAAACCATCATCAAATGCCTTAGATGCTATTTCCGATAGAGATTTTGTCCTCGATTTTCTTAACGCTTGCAACATTGGAATGATGCACATTAGCCGACTATCGGAAGAATTGATTTTGTGGTCAACTTCCGAATTTAATTTTATAAAACTTGGTGATGCCTTTACTACTGGCTCATCCCTAATGCCACAAAAGAAAAATCCAGATATGGCTGAACTTAGCAGAGGCAAAACTGGACGAGTTTATGGCAACTATACTGCCATTGCCACAATGATGAAAGGACTTCCACTAAGTTACAACCGCGATATGCAAGAGGATAAAGAACCAATATTCGATTCATTCAAAAGTTACTCGCAAGCGTTATCAATGATGACTGGAATGATCGAAACTTTATCTGTAAACGAAAATAGATTTGTTGATGAGTTGGAAGGAGACTTCCTATTTGCAACAGAACTTGCTGAATGGCTTGTTGTTAAAGGGATTACATTTAGAGACTCACATCACATTGTTGGCGAAGTTGTAAAAGTTGCAGAGGATAATAATGTGAAGCTACATCAACTAACAATAGAGCAACTTAAAAACATTAACATCGTTTTTGACGAAACTGCTCTTGAAGTTTTCAAGGTTGACGGAGCTCTTTACCGCAAAAAAACTTACGGCTCACCAAACCCAGATATGGTTAGAAGTGAAATTGAGAAGTGGAATAAATTGTTAAATCGAAACAACATAATTTTTTAGGATAAATTATGTCGCAAACGCCATCAAACATGTTGCCACTTGGAACAATAGCTCCAAATTTTAATTTAGCAGATACCACAACCAACAAAAATCTTACTCTAGAAGATGTAAAAGGGAAGAAAGCAACTCTTGTAATGTTTATTTGCAACCACTGTCCATTTGTTTTACACATAAATTCCGAATTAGTAAAGCTGGCAAACACGTATAAAAACAGTGGGGTTGGATTTGTAGCAATTAGCTCAAATGATGTTGTAAATTATCCGCAAGATTCTCCTAAGTTGATGAAAGAGCAAGCAGCAAAATTGGGCTATCCGTTTCCATACTTATACGATGAAACTCAAGAGATTGCAAAAGCATACGATGCAACATGCACTCCAGATTTTTTCCTTTTCGATTCTGAATTAAAATTAGTCTATCGTGGAGAGTTGGATGATTCACGTCCAAGCTTAAACAAACCCGTTACAGGCAACGATATCCGAAAAGCTATTTCAGCAATTCTTGAAAACAAAGAAGTTGACCCAAATCAAATTCCCAGCGTGGGCTGTAATATTAAATGGAAGTAAAAATAGTTGGTATGTTAAGGGAAGTATCTATAAATTTCTTTTCTGTGTAGGACTCTTTCAAATACTATTTTATCATCAACTATTTGAAGACCAATTCTATAATTGCCAAACCTAACTTTAAAATAATTATTATATTTTTTCAATCTTACTATTCTCAAATTTAGAATCTACCGAATTCATTTCACTAAAAACAAAATGTTCTATTTTATTCCTCGAATTTATTGGGATTTTAGAAAGTTCTTTTAAAAACTTTTTTCTATATTCAACTTTCAATTGCTCTTATCCAATTGAGAATAAAAAAGTTTTGCTGATTCAATTTCTAAGACATCATCGTCATTATTCTCTTTCATTAAATTAAACAGAGCATAGTTTTCTAATACTTCCTCAATTCTATTAAATGTTTCAATATCTATCTGGACAGCAACTTTTTTGTTCTCTTCATTCACAATATAACTTCTTTTCATATCTTCCATTATACTTCTCCTTTAATCTTTATAAAAGTAGATTCATAGTACCCCAATTTCAAGAAAGATTTCATTTTTTTAATTCCTCTTGTTATATACAAAGACTAACTAATTATTTATCTTTGCACATCTGTAAATAAAAAAGGGAACTATTTCCACTTGGCAAAACAGACATTAACATATAGTGCAATTGTTTTATTTATTGTTCTAGTTGCGGTTGCAATAATAGCGTTTGATACTCAATCGATATTTACTGAACAATTAATATATTCCACAACAGAACAAACTGAAAAAGAGATTAGCAACTATTTGAACCCTGTTTCCAAACAACTTGCTCATATTAAAACAGATAGGATTAATAACTCCTTTAATTATAAAGATGAAAATGGATTGAATAATTATTTTATTCCTATTTTATCTAACACTCCTAAAATATCATCAGTAAAATATTTTGATAAAGATGGAAGACAATACTTGATTTATAAGGATAAAAAAACATTTGTTTCGGCATTTAGAATTGAAAAAACATTCAACAACGAAATTGTTTGGAAAAGATGGGAAAACACTACAACAAAAGTTGGGCAATGGAAAGAGGTTGTTGAACGAGACCCAGTACGTATGAACTGGATTAAATATTTCAAGAAAGATGCTCGTACAGATAGCATTTTTTGGTTTAATCTTAGAGGGCTTAGTGATTTTTCTATAGGTGAAATTGATGCTGTAACTTTTGGAAAATCTGGCAACACTAATAAAATATTTGGATTAGCAGTTGGCATTAAATCCGATGAACTAATTTCCTCTATTCCTGAAATTAGACTTTATTCAAATCCTAAAATATTTTTGCTTAATCACAACAATCACATATTGCCTATTATAGCCAACAATAGCTCAGCCTCACGCGAAGTAGATAGAGCATTTACACGCGAAAACATTAAAGATTCTGTTATAATTTCGTTTTTGGATAGCTGGAATGCACTTGGAAGTGATTCAATTTCATTTACCTTAAATATACACGATGAAAAATGGTGGGCACAAGTTGACCCAATAAACCTACACTTAAGTAAACTTCAACTTGGTGTTATTATTACTGAACAAGATTTAATTTTTGCCAATCTTTTTAACACATATTTAATTATCGGATTTTTGTTTGCTATATTAATTTTAATTACAATTATTTTTATTAGAAAAAAGAAACAAGCAAAAGTAATTTCTACAAATAGATTATCAGTTGAAGAACTTCAAAAACTTCTCAATGAAGGTGAGTCGGAAAGGTTTGAACTTAAATCATCACTCCGCTGGGATTACAGAGAAGGAAAAGTAAATAAAAAATTGGAGGAGGTAATTGTAAAATCCATTTCAGCCTTTAATAATGCTGAGGGTGGCTATCTTGTTATTGGAATTGATGACGACAATAATATACTTGGATTACAAAACGACTACTCAACATTAAAGAAACAGAATGCCGATTATTTTGAACTGCACTTACGCAATTTAATTAATTCAACTTTTACTGTTAGATACGCTGCACGTAAGCTGATAATTAGCTTTTTAACAATCGATGAAAAGGACGTTTGCATAATTAAAATTGCTAAAGGTGAGTATCCTCTCTTTCTAAAAACTACCGATAAGAACGGAAACAAAATTGAAAAGTTTTATATCCGCAGTGGAAATTCTTCACAGCAAATTACAACACTAACTGAGATTAATAATTATATTGGTGCGAGGTTTAGTAAAAATGGCTAAGTTCTAACTAATACAGCATTTGTGATTTCAAATACTCTCAAAATAATCCTAAGTGTTCTGTCATACTGAATTTATTTCAGCATCTTTTAAATGTATTCTGAGATTCCGTGTAAAAGCATCACGGAATGACGGTTTGCATTGGAATAGTAAAAATACTGAGCTAATTATACGAAGACCTCACTTTGGTAGAACTAAACCATAAAAATTAACTATATAAAAATCGTTTAACTTTATGTGTTGGTGTTTTCTCAAATGGTTCAACATGTTCAATATATTTAGATAGTTTGGAAAAAGAATTTAGCCTCTTGCAAAAATTTTTCAACATCAGTAGCCTATGCAGAGCTACCAATAGAAGTAAGAGCAAGATTTTTAGAATATTTTTCGGCACTTTTATTTAGCACTTCCTTTAATGTAAATTTACTATTCATTTTCCTCTTCATTTTTTTCTAATTCTAAAACATACGAATTTGTATTACGAAGCCTAAATCCTAATTTTTTATATAGCTTATTTGCACCTACTCTACTTGGGTTGGATGTTAAAGATAATTTATTAATCTTCATTTTCGTAGCTTTACTTATTGCCGCTCGTGTTAATAATTCGCCAACCCCTTTGCTACGTTGGGCTATATCAACTACAACATCTTCAATTCGTAATTGTTTTCCTGTTGGGATATTGATTAATACCAATGTAAGAATTCCTATTAATTCTTCGCTTTCAAAGGCTCCATATAAAATTGAATTTTTCGATTCCACAATTGATGAAAAATCACTCATCGAAAAATCTATTTTTTTATCCGTAAGTTGTTCTAAAAGTAAAATAATTTTTGTGTGGAGTTGAATTGAAACAGCAGCTATTTCTTTTATTTTCATAACTAACTCAAGTTACTCTTTAGTTGAAACCAAATAATATGCGGAAGTAATCACAAAGTTTTTAACAAATGGAATTGATGAAATTACTGGAATTCCCTTGCGGGGCTTAAGCCCAAACTTAATTTCATAATTTGGATTAATAAAATAGAAAGTTTTCTTGTCGATATTATATTTATTTTCAATCAATATTTTTTCAAATCGTTCAAGTGAAATTCCTGTATCTTTTACTTCAAGTAGCCCTTCAATTTTTGCTTCGCTTTCTCCAAATACTTTTAGCATCCCTTTATAAATAGACTTTGGAAGAATGTGATAATAAGGAAGCATTGATAAAACACGGCTATTACAAACTTGCTGATGTCCTCCAAATGGATTATACCAAGGCGGAAATGCTAAAAAGAACTTTCCATTTGGCTTGAGATACTTTTTTACATAATTCATAAAACGATTTTGATCGTGAATATGTTCAATAACATCACGCATAATTATTAAATCGTATTTAGTCAAATTTTTAGAATCATAAATATCTTCAGCTAATAATTTTACATTCTCTTTTTGTGGATGGTCTTCAAAATACTTTTTTCCGTTCTCAATTTTTCCCTCTGCTAAATCAACCCCAGTAACAGAACACCCTAAATTGAGAAATGGTTTTAAATTTCCACCTTCACCACAACCAATTTCTAATACAGTAATGGTAGAATCAATTTTAATAAATTCTTGAAGAAATGGAACTACATACCTTTCGGTTGTAATTACTTGTTCATCAAAATACTTTTTTCTATTTGAATGACGTTCTTGCATTTTATTCCAAAAAGATGACTGCCTAAACAGTCATTTAAATTAATTTTCTTTTAATTGTCAATTAACAATTCTCCATTATCAATTGGTTAACTCTTGCCAAACTTGTATGAGTGTTACAATATTCATTACAGAGGCTTCCATATCCTGAACTGCAACATACTCAGTATAGGCGTGAAAATTATGCCCACCAGCAAATAAATTTGGAGTTGGCAAACCCATAAAACTTAAACGAGAGCCATCTGTGCCACCTCTAATTGCAGAACGGATTGGAGTAATACCAAGTCTGTTGAGAGATTCAAGTGCATTGTTTTCAACCTCTGGATGCTTATCCAAAATATTTTTCATATTTCTGTATTGCTTAATTACTTTTAGTTTGTACTGTGAACCAGGAAAAGTTGCAACTGCTTGCTTGCAAAGTTCTTCAAGTTTATTTTCAAACTCTTCAAGTTTAGAATCAATAAAATCTCGAATAATCATTTTTACAACTGTTTTCTCCTCGTTACCCACTATAGATACTGGGTGAACATATCCTTCACGACCACTTGTCCTTTCTGGTGCTAATCCATCCTTAGGGAGTAAATCTATAAAATGCGAAGCAACCTTTAAAGAGTTAACCATTTTATCTTTTGCGTAGCCTGGATGAACATTAATTCCTATAAAATTTATTTCAACCGCATCAGCACTAAATGTTTCCGTTTCAACCTCGCCACGTGTAGAGCCATCAATGGTATAAGCATA
>CAMZLW010000142.1 GCA_947311785.1 uncultured Ignavibacteriales bacterium
ATCTCCTTTTTTTTGCGTTTTCTGAAATAACTGGAAAAATATTTCTGTTTAATCTCGTAACTTGTTGTTTTATTGAATTTTAATTTTGACTCTGAATTGCTGTTTCTAAGATGTATTATTTTAAAGAATTTACTATTTTTGGAATTGCTAGAATAAATGGAATGTAAAGGAATTAATGCGATTAACATGGGCAGAAATAAATCTTTCAAATCTAAAATTTAACTATTTAAATATTAAGAAGAAGGTTAACCAACGACCAATAATGGCAGTGGTAAAAGCTGATGCTTACGGACACGGGATGGTTGAAGTAGTTTCGGCATTAGAAAAACTAAATGACAAAAAACCATTTTATTATGGTGTTGCTTTATTGGAAGAAGCCATTAAATTGCGTAAGTCAAAAGTTACAAAATCTCCCATCTTACTATTTGCCCCATTAAAGATTGATGAAATAGATTTTTATCAGAAGCATAAAATTATTCCAACTGTTACTAGCCAGAACGAAATTGCAAACTTGAGTAAGTATAAGTTTGCCAGAAAATTAAGAGTTCAAATAAATATTGATACAGGAATGGGGCGTGTTGGTCTTCCGTTTGATATAGCTGTAAATCTAATTGTTGAATTACAAAAAAATAAAATGATTCAGTTAGATGGAATTTATACGCACTTTTCAACCTCCGATGAAAAAAATAAAAAGTATTCTAATCTTCAACTAAAGAGATTTAATACTATTCTTCGGTTGCTACGAGAGATGAATATTGAAACTGGAATTATACACACCGCAAATAGTGGGGCTATTCTTGATATTCCAGAATCTTATTTTGATATGGTAAGATTAGGGATTTCGCTATATGGTTACTATCCATCAGATGAAACTACCGAATCGGTAAAGTTAAAACCAGTTATGACATTGCTTTCAGAAGTAGCAACGATTAGTAAATATCCAAAAGGGTCATCAATAAGTTATGGCAGAAAACATAAAACTAAAAGGGATACAAATATAATTTCTGTCCCAATTGGTTATGCCGATGGGATTAAACGTGGGTTAACAAATAAAATGTTTTGTATTATTAAAAACAAAAAATATCCACAAGTTGGAACAGTTACAATGGATAGAATTATGTTTGATGTAGGGAACGATAAAATAAAAATTAGTGATAAAATTATTTTAATTGGAAGCTCAAAAAGTGAAGCTATTACTGCTCAAGATTGGTGTGGCATTCTCAAAACAATACCGTATGAAATTACTTGTGGAATTAGCAATAGAGTTCCAAGAGAATATGTTTAATGGATTTTAGTAAACAATATATATTACAAGCTATTTCAGTTGCTTCAAATAATCTTAGGCTCAGTTCGGATAAAATTGAAACAGTTGCAATTCTTCGCGACCACATTCAGCATTGTGAAAAGTTAGGAGAAGAAATTAATAAAATGAAAGCTAAGACAGAGCTTTCTAAGTTTGCAATTAAATTGTGGGATGCCTTTCAATACACAAATTCTGCAAACATAAACTTTTTGAAAATTGGAGATGTGTTCAAAGAGCATTCACATAATTTAGTGATGGAATTGAGTAATCTGCTTGATATTACTACACCAGAGACACTTAATGAGATTTTGAACTCAATGGAACAGAGAGAAGAAATATCGGTTGAGCTTGGAAGCAAAGTGTCGATGTCGGATGTACACGAAAATACAAATCCAACAAACTTTGGAATTGATGATGAAGTTAAAACACAAGAGAGTGCCGAGCGTGACGAACTAAAGGAAGATTTGATATTAGGTGAAATAAAAGAAACTCAAAGTTTTGATTTTGATGACTTTGAGGAAGAGATTCTTAAGCCAATTGGAAAACTAGAAAAGCTATTATTGGCAATACTTGAAAATAGAACTAGCAAAGAAGAACTTGAAAAATTTATTAAGATTATGAAAAAAAATGCTCAGTTTTCTAAAGAAATTGGATTTACAATCCTTGCTGAAATGCACCAAATCTTTTTTACAGCATTAGTCTCTATTAGTGAAAACAAAATTTCGGCTAATAAAAATGTAATAGAATCTTTAAGGGCTTGTTTGATAGTTATTGTTGCGGTTGTAAGAGGAAAAGATGTTGACATTACTAACTATCTGAACAAAGCGGAAAGTTTAGGAAAATATTTAAACATAGAATGAGGATAAAATGGAATTAGTAGCTGTAATTATGGCGGGTGGTGTTGGTGCAAGGTTTTGGCCAAAAAGTAGAGCAGAGGAACCCAAGCAATTGTTAAATCTTTTTAGTGAAAGATCGATGATTCAGAATACTGTAGATAGAATAAAGGGAATTATAAAAAATGAAAATATTTATATTGTAACAAATAAAATCCAAAAGCCTAAAATTGCTGAACAGCTAACAGAAATTCCAACCGAAAATATTATTGAAGAACCTTTTGGAAAAAACACCGCTGCCGCTATAGGACTTGCATCGGTTATTGTTGACAGCAAACACAAAGACGCTGTTACAGTTGTGCTTCCAGCAGACCATCTAATTAATGACATTGAAGAATTTCAAAGTGTTATAAAAGAGGCAGTAGAGTTTGCATATATAAAAAAATATCTTGTAACTATTGGAATAAATCCTACACGCCCTGATACTGGATATGGTTATATTCAAATTGATGAATCGGGGAATGATAAACTTCAAAAAGTTTTAAGATTTGCAGAAAAGCCAAACTTAGATACAGCAAAAAGATTTCTCGAATCGGGAGATTTTTTCTGGAACTCTGGAATGTTTATCTGGCGAACAGATGTAATTCTTAATGAAATTAAAACATACATCCTAGATTTGCACGAAGGGTTACAAGCCATTGCCAAAGCGATTGGCAAAGATGAATACGATGAAGTTTTAACCAATGTTTATGGGCAGCTGAAGAGTGTTTCGATAGATTACGGAATTATGGAAAACTCCAAAATAGTTGGACTTACTAAAGGGAAATTTGATTGGAGTGATGTTGGAAGTTGGGATGCAGTTTATCACTTACTTGAAAAAGATGAAAATGAAAATGCAACAAAAGGTGAAACTTATTTTGGAAATACAACTGGAACCTATGTAAACTCAGAAAGTAAATTCACTGCTGTTGTTGGTGTAAAAGATTTGCTTGTTATCAACACAGCAGATGCTACCCTTGTTTGCCACAGAGATTACGCACAAGATGTTAAGCTAATTGTTGATTATTTAAAAATGAATAAAAAAGAAGAACTACTATAAAAGGGAAATACTCAAAGTATGATTGAAAAAAATGGAATAGTTGAAATTGTAGAAGAAATACAAAATGGAGTCTTTTTACTTAAGGTAAAATCTGTTCAAATTGCCAAGGAGGCAAAGCCTGGACAGTTTTGCAATATTAAAGTAAATAGCTCATTAACCCCATTGCTAAGGCGTCCGTTCTCTATTTGTGATGTTGAGAATGATGTTGTAACATTTCAGTTTAATCATGTTGGAGAAGGAACCAAAATACTATCTCGAAAGAAGAAAGGGGATATCCTTAATATTATTGGACCGCTTGGTAATGGGTTTAATTTTTTAAGCGATTTTGAAAATGCAATAATTGTTGCTGGTGGTATTGGTGCTGCACCGTTTCCTTTTCTTACTAAGGCAATTCCTTCGGATAAAAAGATTGTTTCATTTTGTGGTGGCAGAAGTAAAGATGATATTATAAAATATAAATTAGAAAATATTATTACTTCAACCGATGATGGCTCGGAAGGATTTCACGGGAATATAGTTCAGCTTTTAGAATCGGAAATTGAAAAATATGATAAAACTAAAACTAAAATTTTTGCGTGTGGTCCAAATCCAATGCTACGAGCATTAAGTGAGTTTACAATTAAGAATGGTTACGAGTGCGAAATATCAACTGAAAGCGCTATGGCTTGTGGATTTGGAATTTGTCAGGGTTGCAATGTTGAAGGTGTAAACTCTGATAGATTTTTGCTCGTTTGTAAAGATGGTCCAGTATTTAATGCGGAGGATGTACGATTATGAATGAAATAGATTTAAGCGTAAAGATTGGTAGTCTGGAATTGCAAAACCCAGTAATGTTAGCCTCTGGTACTGTAGGCTATGGGAATGAAATTTCTGAATATACAGACTTATCAAAAATTGGTGGAATTGTTACAAAGTCAATTTCATTGTACCCCCGAAAAGGGAATCCTCCAAAGCGTATAACTGAAACGGCTTCTGGAATGTTAAATGCAATTGGGCTTGCTAATGTTGGGTTAGATGAGTTTGTTAAAACTAAAATACCATTTCTCAAAAATCTTAATTCAACATTAATTTGCAATATAGCTGCAAGTTCAATAGATGAGTACGTGGAATGCGTGAAAGCATTAAACAGTGAAGAGACAGTTAAGGCTTTCGAAATAAATGTATCTTGCCCAAATGTAAAAGATGGTGGTCTCATTTTTGGTAACGATGTGAACAATGTTAGAATTATTACAGAAAAAGTTAGAGCTGCCACAAACAAGCCAATAATCATTAAGCTATCTCCAAACACCGCATCAATAAAGGACTTTGCTCAAGCAGCAAAAGATGAAGGCGCTGACGCTGTATCTGCAACTAATACTCTTGTGGGAACTGCATTTGATATTTATTCCAAAAAGCCTAAAATTAAAAATATAACTGGAGGTCTCTCAGGCCCAGCAATAAAGCCAGTTGCTTTGGCAAAAGTTCTGGAGATTAGCAGAAATGTTGATATTCCAATAATTGGAATTGGTGGAATTATGAATTGGAAAGATGCAGCAGAGTTTATGATTTGTGGTGCATCGGCTGTTCAACTTGGAACTGTGAATTTTGTAAATCCTAATGCCTCCGAAGAAGTGATTGCTGGATTAAAAGAGTATTGTGCTGAAACTAATCTATCCAAAATTAGCAATTTGACCGCAACCTACTCTATTTAGTATATGCGTAGCACAGATTAGTAATCTGTGTACTTTTGTTATTATTCATATAAACTTACTCACAATTTAAAATCAAACATTAAAATCAAAAACAGAAAAATGAATTACGAAGAATCATTATCCAAACTTTTTTCACTTCACCAATTTGGAATTAAATTAGGTTTAGATAATATTAAAAACTTACTACGCCACATTGGAAATCCAGAATTAGGATTAAAAGCAATACACATTGCAGGCTCAAACGGAAAGGGGAGTACAGCTTCTTTTATTGCAAGTATTTTGATGGAGGCTGGATATAAGGTTGGGCTATACACTTCACCACATTTTGTAAAATTTAATGAGCGTATAAGAATTAATGGGATTGAAATTGAAGATGATTTTGTTGTTAAATTTATGAACGATAACAACAAGTACATTGATGAATATTCACCAACTTTTTTTGAGCTTACTACAGCTTTAGCCTTTCAATACTTTGCTGATAACAACGTTGACTATGCAGTTATCGAAACTGGATTAGGTGGAAGGTTAGACGCAACAAATGTATTACAATCGTTAGCTTCGGTTATTACTTCAATAAGTTACGAGCATACAAATATTTTAGGTGATAGCTTAGAAAGTATTAGTAACGAGAAGGGAGCTATAATTAAACAAGACCAAAAAGTTTTTGTCGGAGATCTTCCAAGTGTAGCAAATAAAATAATTATCTCTAAAGCTAAAGAACAGAACTCAGATTGTTTTGAATTTAAAAAATTCATTTCAATGAACAACGATACTGCAATTGTGGAGTTTAATAATCAACAAATAATTATTTCAAATTTGCCATTGCTTGGAGGATATCAATTAAAAAATGCCTCATTAGCGGTGTTAACAATTCAAAATCTTTTTCCTAAAATTAAAGAAAAATATTTATTGAAAGGATTAGAACGTGTAATTGAGAATAGTGGCATTCAAGGCAGATATGAAATCTATAGTGAAACTCCAAAAATAATTTTTGATTCAGCTCACAATGCTGAGGGAATAGAGCTATTTATAAATCAATTTCAAAAAGAGAAAAATCAATATTCAAAAAGTAGTCTGATATATGGAGCTATGAAAGATAAAAATGTTGAAGAAATACTTCTAAATTTATCCAAAAACTTTGATGTAATTTATGGTACTGAAATTGATTATGAACGTTCACTTACAATATCAGAACTTGAAAAAGTAGGAAATAATTGTGGCGTGAAAATAATTCCACAACCTTTTCCAGCAACATTAATTAGTGATTTTAATAAAAATAATTCTGGTGAAGTATTGGTGGTATTGGGTTCTATGTATATTCTTGGCGAAATTAAGAGTAAATTGTTAACATAGCACTTGACATTAAAATGGAAATGGTGTAGGTTAACAACATCCCTCTTGTTCCTTTCGTAAGAAATCAAATTTTAGTTAGAATGGTTAGCTCCAAAGCAAAAATTATTACATTTTAAAACATTTAAGGTAGAAAAAACTAATGGATATTTCCAAGTTAAAAAAAATGAAGATTGTTGATCTTCACGAAATTGCAAAAAAATTATCATTAAAAGATTATAGTGATCTCAGAAAACAAGAACTCATTTTTATGATTCTTGAGGCACAAACTAAAAAAGATGGTTTAACATTTTCTAAAGGCACACTAGAAGTGCTTGCAGATGGTTATGGCTTTTTAAGAGCCTCAAGTTATAACTTTCTTCCATCACCTGATGATATTTATGTTTCTCCTTCGCAAATAAAAAGATTCCATATGCGAACTGGTGATTTTGTAAGTGGGCAAGTTCGTCCACCAAAAGATCAGGAAAGATTTTTTGCTCTGTTGCGTGTTGAAGCAATGAATGGGAAAGACCCAGAAGAAATAAGAAAAAGAACTCTCTTTGATAATTTAACTCCACTCTATCCTGACCATAGATTAAAGCTTGAATCGGCTCCTGGAGAGTATTCAATGCGTGTTATGAGTATGTTAGCACCTATTGGCAAGGGGCAAAGAGGGTTGATAGTTTCTCCACCTAAAACTGGTAAAACTGTTTTACTACAAAAAATGGCAAATTCAATTTCAAGAAATCATCCAGAAGTACAATTAATAATGCTCTTAATTGATGAGCGTCCCGAAGAAGTTACCGATATGCAACGCTCAGTTCAAGCAGAAGTGATAAGCTCTACATTTGATGAAACTGCCGATAGACATGTGCAAGTTGCAAATATGGTAATTGAAAAAGCTAAACGCTCTGTTGAAGCAGGCGAAGATGTAGTTATTCTCCTTGATAGTATTACTCGTTTAGCTCGTGCACACAATACAGTTGCACCTCATAGTGGAAGAATACTTTCGGGTGGTGTTGATTCTAATGCACTTCAAAAACCAAAAAGATTTTTTGGTGCTGCACGTAATATTGAAGAGGGAGGAAGTTTAACAATTATTGCTACTGCCCTTATTGAAACTGGTAGTAGAATGGATGATGTTATTTTTGAGGAGTTTAAAGGTACTGGTAACATGGAACTTGTTCTCGACCGCTCACTTTCTGATAGACGTGTATTCCCTGCAATTGATGTTAATAAGTCTGGTACTAGAAAAGAGGAGTTACTAATGAGTGCTGATGAACTTAGCAAAGTTTGGGTTCTTCGTAATTTCCTAAGTGATTACAATTCAATTGAAGCTATGAATTTCTTGTTAGATAAAATGCGTGGTACAAAAAACAACAAAGAATTTATGGAAAATATGAATAGTTAAAAATTATTTATATGCAATTATTTAGGCTTATCAAATTGATAAGCCTTTTTATTATATTGTGGTTCGAAAATAATTGAGTCAATTTTTATTTGAATAATATAAAAATATATAGATTTATTTTAATACTTTTTTTTGTTTTGTTTTTACTTAATTCTTCTGTAGCCCAAAGGGGAAAAGGGGAAAACCAAATTCAAAAAAAGCGTCCCTTCTACATTGAAACACATCTGTTTCAAAATGATTCTACTTTTACTTGTTACATTTCATACAAAATCCCCTTAAATAATTTACTTTTTGTAAAAGAAGACAATTATTATTCCTCTGGTTACTCAGTAAACTTTGAATTTTATAAAGATGATAAGTTCATCAAAAGAGCTTTTGGTAATGGGGATGTTGTTACAAATAGTTATTCTAATTCTATAAGTGAAAAAATATTTCACGAAGGAGTAATTTCTATTGATATTAGTGAAGGAAAATATTTAATAAAACCATCGATAAAACTAAACAATACTGATATTGAAACTAGAATAAAACCGATTGAATTAATAGTTGATACTATACAGATTTACAAACCAATTTTTGTTAAAAGAGAAAAATTGTTTTGCGATAGTGTTCAATATAAGTTAGTTAATTTTCAAAACACACTACCATTTTCTGATAGTGAATATGATATGCTATTGCCAATTGGTAACAATATGCAAGATGAAGTATTAGTGAAAGTTTCGCAGGATGGGAAGGAAGTACTATCACAAACAATAACTGAGTTTGAATATTTAAATAAAAATATTTTTGATTGTAAAAAGGGAGTTGTATTAAAAAATAGTTTAACTTTACCATTATCTAAATTTGTTAAATTAAATTTTATTAATCAAAAATTAGTTGAAGGTAAATTTGAAATTGAATTAAAATTAGGAAAAGAAATAAATACATTTCAATCCCATGTATTCTGGTATAATAAACCAAAATCTCTTGATATTGTAGAGGATGCAATTGAATATTTAGAAATAATAGGATTTAGCAATAGTGCCGATAGTCTATTAGATGTTTCTGAAGATGAAGCCTACCAAGCACTTTTTAGCTTTTGGAAAAAATTTGATACTGATACTTCTACAACTTATAACTCCGTCTTTAATGAATTTTATTCCAGGATAGATTTTGTAAAAAAAGAATTTAATTCTCTTGGTAAAAACGACGCACTGAGAACAGATAGAGGAAGAACGTACATCATTTATGGTAAACCTGATAGTATTGAACGAAAATTTAATGATGTTTACGATATAATAGAGATTTGGGAATATAAGAATTTAAATGAAAAAATATATTTTTCAGATATAACTGGCACTGGCAAATTTAAAAGGATTAAGTAAAATTGGATAATTATATATTTACATGTGGTGATATTAATGGTATTGGACCAGAAATTTCTATTAAAGCTATTAACAAAATTTATTCGGAGGAGAAATATAATATTACTTTAATAATTCCTAAAAATGTTTTTGAGTATTACGAAGAGCAATTATCAATTGAGTTTCCGTATGAAATATGTGATTCTCTTTTAGAGAGCAAAATAACAAATGGTAAGGTTTCAATTTTTAATATAGGGGATGTTGATTTTAATATAGGAAAAATAACAGCTTCATCAGGTCTTGCAAGCTACACTGCAATTATTAAAGCCTATGAGCTACTTAAAAGTCAATTAGGTT
This sequence comes from uncultured Ignavibacteriales bacterium, assembly GCA_947311785.1. Taxonomy (GTDB): domain Bacteria; phylum Bacteroidota; class Ignavibacteria; order Ignavibacteriales; family Melioribacteraceae; genus 1-14-2-50-31-20. The sequence goes on from CAMZLW010000142.1 coordinate 9,367, forward strand.
CTGCAATTATTACAGCTCCAATTTCAAAAGAGGCTTGGCAATTGGGTGGAGTTAAATATACAGGACACACAGAGCTACTAGGTAGCTTAACTGGGACAAAAAAACATTCAATGATGTTTTTATCCAATAGGTTCAAGGCAATACTAACAACTATTCATATTCCTATTAGCAAAATTTCTACAAATCTGACAATTAACAAAGTGAAAGATGTGATAACATCGGCACACACAACTCTTGAATATGATCTAAAAATAAAATCCCCAAGGATAGCAGTGCTTGGCTTAAATCCACACGCTGGTGAGAATGGCCAACTTGGTAGCGAAGAAAATGAAATTATAATTCCGGCAATAAATCAATTACGTGAAGAAGGAATTGAAGTAGAAGGCCCATTTGTACCAGATGCTTTTTTTGGCAATAAAAATCATATCAAGTTTGATATTACTGTGGGTATGTATCACGACCAAGTTTTAATTCCGTTTAAGCTCTTAAATTTTCATGAGGGTGTTAACTACACTGCAGGCTTGCCCATTATTAGAACTTCACCAGATCATGGAACTGCATTTGATATTGCACGAAAACTTATTGCAAATCCAAGTAGCCTTATAGAATCGTTTAATTGGGCTAGGAGCATTGTTAAAAATAGAAATTGTTCATTAGCGAAATAGGATAAATGCAAAACGATCCATATAAAATAGTTGCCAAAATATATGACCATTTGATGAAAACTATTGGTTATCACGAGTGGGGACGCTACATTGCTGACTTAAAAGAATTTTACTCTAAGGACGCAAAATTATTTCTTGAAATTGCTGCTGGAAGTGGCAAGCTAGCTTTCTATTTGCAAAAACTATTTCCTAACTTAATTCTTTTGGATATATCACAGAGTATGTTGTCCTTAATAGATACTGACTACAAGAGAGTTTGTGCCGATATGACCCAGCTTCCGTTCAAAGAAAAATTTGATTTTATATATTCTACATTCGATAGTATTAACTATTTAATGAACGAAGAATTACTGCAAAAATATTTTGAAGAAGTTAATTTGGTATTAAGTAATAATGGCGTTTTTACATTTGATGCAAGCCTCATAAATAATAGCATCAAAAATGAAAAGCATTTAAATAGAAAAGGGAAGTTTCAAAATGTTTTATATATTCAGCACAGCAAATATAATCTTGATACCAAAATTCATTCAAATAAGTTTAGGGTGAAATTTGAAAGTGGTGAAATATTTGAAGAAGTTCACTTGCAGAAAATTTATAACTTTGAATTATATTTTGAGCTTGCAGATAATGCTGGTCTTAAAGTGGTAGATTGTTTTGAGGCGTTTACGTTTGAGGATGCAAACAGAGATAGCGAAAGAATACAGTTTGTTATGAAAAAGAAATAGATAGTTTTTAAAATTATAAAAAGATAAATAGTATGCTAAGTTTTAATAATGTAGAGTTTAATTTTTCAAATCAGCCCGTATTTACTGACTTAAATTTAACTATTGCCGAAAGTGAATTTGTATTTCTTATTGGTAAAAGTGGTGCAGGTAAAACTACATTACTTCAAATGATTTATATGAACATTCTTCCGCAAGGTGGTTATGTTCAGTTTGATATTTATAGTAGCGATACAATTAAGCCCAAGTTGTTACCAAATTTAAGAAGAAATATTGGAATTATTTTTCAGGACTTTAAACTATTGGAGGATAGGACTGTTTACGAAAATCTTGCATTTGTGCTTGAAATAACTGGAGTAAAACGGAAAGAGGTAAAAAGAAAAGTCTATCAAGTTTTATCGGAAGTAGGTTTAGCTCACAAGCAGAAGAATAAAATCAATCAGCTTTCAGGTGGCGAAAAGCAAAGAATAGCAATTGCAAGGGCAATAATAAACGAGCCAAAATTAATTATTGCCGATGAACCAACAGGAAACTTAGACCCAGAGACCTCAAACGAAATACTAGATATTTTAACAAAAATTAGTTCGCGTGGAACTTCAGTATTGTTTGCCACACATAACTACGATTTGGTAAAAAAATATAAAAGTAGAATAATTAGGCTTAAAGATGGAAGGGCAGAATCGTTGGATGATTTAAGTCAACTCTAAATTATTGTTTCTCTCATAATTTTGCAAACAAAAATTATGAGAGACGTTCAATAATATTTTGTGAAACTACTGATATAGTATCAGCACCGTTTAGAAAAATAAAATTATATTTATCTCTGTAATAATCAATAACAGGAAATGTCGTTTTTTTGTATATCTCTAATCGTTTTCTTACAACTTCTTTTGTATCATCCTTTCGCTTAATCAAAGAATCTTTTGCTCCACAGTTTGGACAAATTTCCATATCATGGATGTTATTGATATTAACTATTGTTCCACATTTTTCACACAACCTTCTCGCAGTAAGTCTATTCACAATAATTTCAGAATCTGATTCTAGAACTATAAAATATGGATTATCTATTTTAAGGTCGGCAAAAATTTTATCCATCAAATCACATTGTGCAAGAGTTCTTGGAAAGCCATCAAGAATAAATCCTTTTTTATAATCCATATTCTCAAGTGTTTCTTTTACTAAGCCACCCATTAAATTATCAGGAACTAAATCACCCTGATCCATAAGCTCTTTTGCAGCAAGTCCAAGCTCTGTCCCACGTGCAACAGATTCTCGTAGAATATCGCCAGTAGAAATATGTTTAATATTATATTTTTGAGAGAGAATTTTTGCTTGGGTTCCTTTGCCAACTCCAGGTGAACCAAATATTATAATTTGCATAATTTAAATTTATTATTGAAAAAAATTAGTTCTAAAAATACCTTATCTCTTTGTAAGTTACAACAAAATAGATTTTTCTTAAATACTATTTCCTTTTTTCTTTGAAATATTCTTTAAGAATGAATTTCGATTCAGATTCATAAATTCCTGAAAATACATTTACTTTATGATTTAGCTTATTGCTATCTAAAATATTGTAGATGGAGCCACATGCTCCAGTTTTTGGCTCATAAGTTGCAAAGTAAAGATTTTCAATTTTGGCAAGAACAATTGCACCTGTACACATAACACATGGTTCAACCGTAACATACAAATCGCAATTTTCTAGGGTTTTACTCTCTATGCTATTTGATGCTGATGTAATAGCAATTATTTCTGCATGGGCAGTTGCATCATTTAGCTTCTCAACTTGGTTATAGCCTTTGCCAATAATTTTATTATCTTTCACAACAACAGCACCTATTGGTACTTCGTCCTCTTCGTAAGCAATCTCAGCTTGTTTAAGAGCTTCAAACATGAACCTGTATTTTGTTTCATCAAATATCATATAATTTTTACGTGCTTATAAATAGCAAATAATTTTGGATAAAATAAAACATGGGAGTACGCCCGGAAGGATTCGAACCCTCGACCCCCAGAGCCGAAATCTGGTGCTCTATCCAGCTGAGCTACGGACGCATAAAAAATTCAAACCGAAATTTAGTTCAAAAAATTATATAAGTCCATTTAATTTGTTTTTATTTTTCTACGTTTGTCAATCTATTACTTATTTTATTGGATAAATGAATTTATCTTTTGCATCTCAAAACACCATTGATTATTTTCATGCGTTAAATCAAATAAAATAATTAAGATTGAAAATGAAAAAAGCAGAATATATAATTACAATTGATTTGGGTGGAACAAAAATTTTATCGGCATTATTAAATAGTAAAAATGAAATTATCGGGAAGGTAAAGCAGCCAACAGATGCAACAAAAGGTGCTAATTTTATTGTTGAATGTATAGTTGAATCAATTAAAAAACTTTTATCAAAAAATGATGTTTCAGAAAAAGAAATAAAGGTAATTAGTATGGGGGTGCCTGGAACAGTAAACCCAATTTCAGGAATACTTACGAATGCCCCAAATTTAGGAATTTCTAATTTTAATATTAGAGAGGAACTCCAGAAAAGCTTTGATATTCCAGTTCTTCTTGAAAACGATGTTAACTTAGCTGCACTAGGAATTAAAAAATATGAGTTTAACAACAAAGTTAATAATATGCTTGTTGTCTTTATTGGAACTGGGATTGGTGGAGCTTTAATTTTTAATGGAAATATGTACAGAGGTTCAAGTTATTTTGCTGGTGAAATTGGAATGATGAAGGTAAACAAAAATGGCGATTTAAATCCAAAAAAGAATTCTAAAATATTTGAAGATTTAGCAAGCAGAACTGCAGTTGTAAAAAGAATTGAAAAGAAATTAGAACTTGGGAAAAAGAGTAACATTCTCGAATTTGTAAAAAATGGAAAAATTAAAAGTAGTGCTTTGGCAAAATCCTATTTTTCAAACGATAAATTAGTTGTTAAAGAAATTAATAAATCATTCGAAATAATTGGTTCAGTGTTTGGAAGTATTGCATCGTTATTGGATGTTGATACTATAGTTGTTGGGGGTGGTGTTGTTGAGGCAATGGGAGAGCAAGTTCTACCAGTTGTACAAAAAAGTTTTTCAAAAGCAGTTGTAAAGGAAATTGGTAAAAATGTGAAAATTGTAACAACAAATCTTGGAGATGATGCACCCTTATATGGCGGTATTGCTTTAGCCGAGGAATTTCTAAATTGATAATTCCTTAGCTTTATTTGTAGGGAACAATATTAAAATTCGCTTTCTATCTTTTCTAGTTCCTCTGATTTTTTAGTCCATTCAGAATAAATAATTTCTAATTTGTTTTTTGCATTTTCGTACTCTTTATTTTTCTCGGCAGAAAGATTTGGGTTAGAATATATTTTTTCATCTCCAAGTTCTATTTCTAACTTTTCAATTATTAGTTCAAGATTTTCAATTTCACTTTCCAATTTTATTACTTCTTTTTTTAATGTTTTTGTTGCACTATGTTTTCTTTTCCTGTTTTCTGCATCTAATCTTTTTTGCTCTTTTCTATTTGTCTGATTAACAACACCCTTGCTGGATGTGGATAAAGAGTTTTCTTTTACAATAATCGTTTCTCGTTTAGAAAGGTAGTAATCAATTCCACCAGAAAAAAGTGTGGATTTCAATTTACGTATTTCAAGAACTTTGTTCACAATTGGTCTAAGAAAATCTACATCATGCGAAACTATAACGAGTGAGCCAGAAAAGTTAACAAGTGCATCTTGTAGTGTTAGTTTCGAGTTATAGTCCAAATGGTTTGTAGGCTCATCCAATATTATAAGGTTAGCTTTAGTTAAAAGTATTTTTGCAAGTGCAACCCTACTCTTTTCTCCACCCGAAAGAACTTTTACTTTTTTAAAAACATCGTCGTTATTAAATAGAAATGAACCGAGTATTGTTCTAATTTGTTGAGGAGTAGATTCAATAGAACTTTGCATCACTGCATCGAGCAAATCATTTTCTAAATCTAAATCTTCAGTAACCTCTTGAGCATAATAGGAGGTTACTGTGTTGTGTCCTAGTACCACATCGCCACTATTATAACCTATTTTATTTGCAATTATTTTTGCAAGTGTAGTTTTACCAGCACCATTAGGTCCAACAAAGGCAACCTTATCACCACGCTCAATACGGAAATCAAAATTATCAAACACAACATTATCATCTGTTGCTGAGCTTAACGAAGCATATCGTTTTTCTAATTTTTTTATATCAAAAGGTATTGAGCCACTTCGTGGAGGTTCGGGAAAGCGTAATTTTATTTTGCCTTCAAACTCAGGAAGCTCAATGTTTTCAAGCTTATTAAGTTGTTTAATTCTACTTTGCACTTGTTTCGCTTTTGTAGCTTTATATCTGAAGCGTTCAATAAAATCTTCAGTTTGTTTCCTTTTCTTTTCTTGGCTTTGAAAATTTGCAATTAGTTGTTTATCTCGTTCCTCCTTAAATCTTAAATAAGCATCGTAGTTTCCGTTAAAAAGTGTTAGAGTTCTATTAAAAATTTCAAGAGTTCTAGTAGTTAATTTGTTAACAAAAAATCTATCGTGCGAAACAAGAAGCAATGCTCCTCTGTAATTAATTAGAAAAGTAATTAGCCATTGTAGAGAATCGATATCAAGGTGATTTGTAGGTTCATCCAGTAAAATTATATCGTGATTACCAAGTAGAATTTTTGCAAGTTCAATCCGCATTTGCCAGCCTCCTGAATAGGTGGAAACTGGCTGAGCAAAATCATCGGTAGTAAAGCCAAGCCCTTCAAGTACTTTTTCTATTTGCGAATTAATTGAGTAGAAGTCAACTTGAATTTTAGTGTTTTCTAATTCGCCTAGCTCATTTATTGCACGCTCTTGCTCGGCTTCCGAAGAATTGGGAGCATCAATTATTTTGTGTAACTCGTTCTCTTTTAATTCGATTTCTTGAATTTTTGTAAGTGATTGTTTTACTTCATCAAAAATAGTTTTGGTGGAAATATTTAAATACTCTTGTGGAAGATATCCAGTAGAGATATTTTTTTGTTTTAAAATTCTGCCAGTGGATGTTTCTTCTAATCCAGCAAGCATTTTTAAAATTGTTGATTTCCCAGTTCCATTAGCACCAACAAGGGCAATTCTATCACCTTTATTAATTTTAATGTTTGTTGATTCAAAAAGGGGAACCCCTGTAAATTGAATGGATACATCTATTAAATCTATCATATAAAAACTTTAAATTATCTAATAACAGCAAATTTTGAAGTAGTAATTTTATCAGCCTCTGTATCAAAAGCTACTAAAAGATAAATACCACTGGCTACAAATTTACCACTTTCATCTTTACCATCCCAAAAAGTAATTCTTCCACCTTCTGTTTCAAACTCTTTTATAAGTTTTCCAGAAATAGATAATATTTTAATAGTGCTATTTTTAACAAGTCCATCAATTGTAATATTTTTGTGAATGCCTATTTTGAAAGGGTTTGGATAAGTTTTTATTTTACCGAACTCTTGTTTTGGTTCAACAGAGTAAGTTGTTAAAGTGCTTAATCCGAAACTTGTTCCAATGTAAACAATGCCTGTTTTTTTATCGATTGCTAACGACGTAATGCTATTTGACGAGAGCGGACTATTGTTCACATCATATTGAGCAATAAGCTGCGTTCCATCTGGCGACATAACAAATAGCCCCTGATAAGTTCCAACCCATTTGTTGTTAAGTGGATCTACAGCAATGGCAGAAATTGATTGCTGGCGAAGCGAAAAAACTGATGTAATAAGCGAACTTGGTGATGCTGTGTTGGCAAGTATATTCATCCCACTTGTTGTTCCAATCCAAAGTTCGCCACGCTTATCTACGGCTAAAGTATTTACCACATTAGAGTTTAACCCAGAAGACGTTGTTAAATGTCCCCAAATATCATCAGATTCATCAGCGGGTGTGTTTTGTTCGTTAAGGTAGTAAACGCCTCTTCCAACAACATTAAACCACTTTGTATTGTATTCATCAATTACTCCGTTAATCATATAATTGTGAACAGTTATAGGGGTAAAAGGGAAGTGGTAGTGATACCAAGTATTCTCTTTTGTAAGTTGAATTATTGGTTTACCATCGCTGGAAGCATGGTTGAAGAACCACAAATCTCCGTTGCTATCGCGTTGTGCATTCATAATTACTACATAATTTGCATCTTCCGGAATTCCTACCAATTCAGAATTACCAGCATTTAAGTATGAGAAAACTCCATCGTCCTCAATGGTTAATCCGCTTCCCCAGTTGGAAAGATATACTTGATAATCATCGGCTGAGACATTATGATAATTGTTGTTTGGTAATTCGGGCATTGTATTTGTATTATAATTTGTCCAAAAGCCTTTTTCAAACTTCATAAATCCTTCACCAAAAACATCTTTGCCAGTTCCAGCCCATAAGGCACCATTTTTATCTACAGCTAAACTTTCAAAAGAATTATTAATTGGACCATTTGGGAGCAGAGTTTCTGAATTGCTATCTTTTATTTTTACTGTTCCCATATTGGATGCAATTAAAAATGTTGCATCTTTAGTAATTTCAAATTTCCGTAGATTCTTTTCTGTAGTAGAATAAATTTCAATATCAGTTATACCATCATAGCTATGTAGAGAATTTTTGAGTAAAACAAATAACTTATTATCCTTAACATTTATATCATATACTGGTGAATCATAAGCATAGTTGTTCCAAGTAGTTCCATTAAAATTAAAAAGTCCTTTGTCTGTAGCTGCAATAAGCTGATTGTTGTACTTTATTGTTGCATATATTGTGTTTGCAGCAATATCAATTCCAGTACGATAAGTATCCCATGATTCTGGAGCAATTAGATTAGTGGCTCCATCTTTCTGAATAGCCACGCCTATTGCAGTAGATACATAAATTTTTCCATCCACATTAACGCTATTAACAACTGTTTTGCTAGGGAAGTCGTTAAACTTTGCAGTTGTGGAAATAAAAACTAAGTTGTTGGAATTAATTAGTGATAGCCCAAACTCGGTTGTTACGTATGCAATACTATCTACAATTAAAATTTCTGTAATTTTTTTTGAACTATTTGGTGATTCAAAAATATCTTTAATTGGTAATGTAGATTTATCATTTGCATTATAAATATCAATCATTCCATTTTGCATTCCTAACCAAAGTCGGTTTTGGGAATCTGTATTGGATGCTGTAACATTTTGGCTACTCAAGCCTTCCGAATTAGTAAGAAAAAATTCAAACTCATTAGATGAATTTCTAAAATATCCAGCACCACCAGTTGTAGCAATCCAAAAACCATCTTGGGTAGTCGAAATATTTGTTACATCATCCATGTTAGTGTAGTTTTTCCAAACTCCAATTTTCTGAGATAATAATGAAGTAGATAGAATAAGAAGCAGAATTATTGATTTTTTTAATAACATGTTTTTCGCCTAAATTTTATTAAAACTAAAAATGAGTTTTATACAAAAAGTTTATAATTTTAAATACCTAAATAATCAAAATTGTTAAAAAATAATAGTTATTTATTTATCACAAAGATAAAGCACTTACATGAAACTAATAAAATATTTTTTATTGTTTGTAATAGTTCTTCTTATCACAACTTGCAAAGATAATATTGTGCAACCAGTGAGTGAGAGGGTAGGAGGGTATGCAATTACTTTTGACGATACATACATTAAGGAGTGGAATGCAATTAGAGGGCTGTTAAAAAAATACGATGCAAAAGCAACTTTTTTTATTTCGGCATACCATACAATTAACGATGCTGATAAACTATTGTTGGATAGTTTAAAACTTGATGGACACGAGATAGCTTGCCATTCTGTAAACCATTTTAATGTAATTAAATTTTTAGAAACTCATACAATAACTGAGTATTTGAATGTTGATATTATTCCAGCAATTAATTTAATGACTGGCGATGGAAATATTCCAAAATCATTTTCATATCCCTATGGGATGAATAGTGCATTTACTGATAGCGTTTTATTAGGTTACTTTGATATTCTTAGAGATGTTGCTGAAGTACAAAGGCATACCGAAAATGTTACACATATTGATACTATTGAATCTATATTCTATAAGTACGATAATAGCAAAGTAGTAGCAGGGCTAGGTATTGATGCAAACTTTAATATTCCAATTAATGAAATTGAAAATGGTTTCAAAAGGGCAGTTCAAAATAAAGAGGTAATAGTTTTTTATGCTCATTTGCCAGTAGAAACAGTAACAAGAAACTATCAAACTTCCTATGCATACCTTGAAGAGGTTTTATCACTTGCACAAAAATTAAAGTTGAGGTCTTTTACATTTAACGAATTAGCAAAATAACTATCTATTTAATATCTGTAACATTTCTTGGTAGTGTTTGGGGTTTAGTAAATATCTTCCAAAGTTGCCCTCGTCATCTTTTTTGCCTCCGTGAAAATCAGAGCCACCAGACTCTAATAAGCAATATTGATTTACAATTCCCCTATAAAAATTTTTTTGATAATCGTTGTGCGAAGGATGAGTTACTTCAATACCATCAAGCCCAGAGTTTATAAGCGTCATTAAAATAGATTCTTTCATATGTCCTGGATGTGCAATAAAAGATAATCCACCAGCATCGCTAATTAGTTTTATAGCACTTTGAGGTGAAACGTGTATTTTCCTTTCGTAGGCAGGCCCACCATCTCGCAAATATTTTTGAAAGGCTTCATAGAAATCGTTAACAATTCCTTTATTTATCATAGCAATAGCAACGTGTGGGCGTCCAATGGCCGAACTAGTTGTTACTGCTAATACATCATCTATTGTGATATCAAAGCCGAGACCATTTAACTTTTTTATCATTCTTTTAGCTCTTTCAAAACGTTCATCTCTAAAAAATTGTAAATATTTTTTTAGCTCGGAGCTATGAATATCAAGGAAATATCCAAGTAAGTGTACTTCTTTATCTTCAACATCAGTACTAATTTCAACACCTGGAATAACTGTTATGCCAAAATCTTTTCCAATTGAAATTGCTTCTTCAATGCCATTTATACTATCGTGATCGGTAATGCTAACAATATTGATATTTAGTTCTTTTACTTTTTTAAGTAACTCAAACGGAGAGAAATGTCCATCGGAATAAGTTGTGTGCATGTGAAAATCTATGCGTGGATGTTTTATCACTCAAAATTCTCTTTGAATTCTTCAAAGTTAACAATTCTAAGTTTGTTTCCATCAAGTTCAACAAAACCGCGTTTTGCAAATGAATGAAGTGTTCGTGAAATTGTTTCACGCGAAGTGCCAGCCATGTTTGCTAAATCTTGTTGAATTGGGAGTTGCGAAATTTCAACAACACCAGCTTTAATTGTACCAGAGTATTCTGCAATTTGCAAAAGCACAGTTGCAACTTTACCTTCGGCATCTTTTAGCGATAGAGCTTTAATTTTCATATCGGCATTTCTTAGGCGAGAGGTTAACTCTTGCAATAGGATGATTGAAATTTCTGGATGTTCGTGAAGCAATTGTAAAAAATCGTTACGTTGAATTAAAAAGACTTTAGCTTTTTCTGTTGCAATAACATTTGCCGACCGAGCTAAGCCATCTAAAATTGCCATCTCACCAAAAAAATCGGATTCTCCTAAAATGGTTAAAATAACTTCGCGTCCATCACTACTTGAACGAGAAACTTTTACTTTCCCACTAAGAATAACAAATAGGGCATTGCCAGAATCTTCTTCCAACAAAATAGGTTCATCTTTACTATAATTTCTTGTTGAACCAATTTTTTCAATTTTATCTAAAGTATCAATTGGTAAATCGGCAAATATCGGTACAAATTGTAACGAATGAGATTCGGATTCCATGGTTAACCTAAATTATTTGAATTAACATAAGTAAATACCAAAAAATATTTCATTTTTCAAGTAAAATGTTATTTTTCTGTTTGCTGTTGAAATTACAATTAACTTTTTTGCCTAAAAGATTTAATTAAAAGTGCAAAAATGTCTGAATAAGTTATACGACGGTGCTATTTCTCTTGAATAATTTAGGATAAATAAGTAATTTTGCATTCGTAAAAAAATAGAAGTAATTTTAAATACAGAATATAATTAATTATTAATGGAGACAATATGTCAGTAAAAATAGGTATTAACGGATTTGGAAGAATTGGACGTTTAGTATTCAGACGTGCAATGGAATTAGACGGTGTAGAAGTAGTAGGCATCAACGATTTACTTGATGTAGATTATATTGCTTATATGCTTAAATATGATTCTACACATGGTAGATTTAATGGCGAAGTTGCGGTTGTTGATGGTAACTTAGTTGTTAATGGAAATACAATTAGAGTTTCTGCTGAAAGAAATCCTGCAGACTTGAAATGGAATGAAGTGGATGCAGAGTATGTTGTAGAATCAACTGGACTTTTCTTAACAAAAGAAAAAGCTGAAGCTCACATTGCTGCTGGTGCTAAAAAAGTTGTAATGTCAGCTCCTTCAAAAGATGATACTCCTATGTTTGTTATGGGCGTTAACAATACAGAGTATGCTGGACAAGATATCGTTTCAAACGCATCTTGCACAACTAACTGTTTAGCTCCTGTTGCAAAAGTATTAAACGATAAATTTGGAATTGAAAGTGGTTTAATGACTACTATTCACGCAACAACTGCAACTCAAAAAACTGTTGATGCTCCTTCTCTAAAAGATTGGAGAGGCGGACGTGGTGCTGGTCAAAACATCATCCCTTCATCTACTGGTGCGGCTAAAGCTGTTGGTAAAGTAATTCCAGAACTTAATGGTAAACTTACTGGAATGGCATTCCGCGTTCCTACACCTAATGTTTCTGTTGTTGATTTAACAGTTAACTTAAAAACAGCAACTACTTACGATGAAATTAAAGCTGCAATGAAAGAAGCTTCTGAAACTAATCTTAAAGGTGTTTTAGGATATACAGAAGATGCAGTTGTATCTAACGACTTTTTAGGCGAAGAAAAAACTTCTGTATTTGACGCTGATGCTGGTATTATGCTTAACGACAAATTTGTTAAAGTTGTTTCTTGGTACGATAACGAATGGGGATATTCTTGCAAAGTTATCGATTTAGTTCTTTTTATGGCTAGTAAATAATATCTAAATTCTTACTTTTAAAGACGGCTTTTGCCGTCTTTTTTTTTATCTAATTTAAGAGAGGAAATAATGAATAAATTAACAATTGATAAAGTTCAATTAAAAGGGAAGCGTGTTTTAGTCCGTGTAGATTTTAACGTGCCACTTGACGAAAACCAAAACATAACAGACGATAGACGTATTACTTCTGCTTTACCTACAATAAAAAAAATAATTGCCGATGGCGGAAAAGCAATTTTAATGAGTCATCTTGGAAGACCTAAAGGGGAAGTAAAGGCTGAATTTAGTTTGGCTCCAGTGGCAAAAAAACTTAGTGAGCTATTAGGCAAAGATGTAACCTTTGCACCAGATTCTGTTGGTGATGATGTTGCAAAATTAGTTGCCGAGTTAAATGATGGCGATGTATTGCTTTTAGAAAATTTAAGATTCCATAAAGAAGAAACAGATAACGGCGAAGAGTTTGCTAAAGCCCTTGCTACGTTTGGCGATATTTATGTTAACGATGCTTTTGGAACTGCACACCGTGCACATGCTTCAACTGAAGGTGTTACTAAATTTATTGACACCTGTGTTGCAGGATATTTGATGCAAAAAGAATTAAATTATTTACACGGTGCAATTGCAGAACCCAAAAGACCATTTACAGCAATTCTTGGTGGAGCAAAAATTACTGGCAAAATTGATGTAATTGAAACTCTGCTCGAAAAAGTTGATACACTTATTATTGGTGGCGGAATGGCTTACACATTCTACAAAGCACAAGGTTTTGAAATTGGTTCTTCACTTTTAGATGCAGATAAAGTTGAATTAGCAAAAGAGATGCTTGCCAAATTTGAAGCATCAAATGTAAATGTTCTTTTACCAGTTGATGTTTTAGTTGCAAAAGATTTTGATAACGATTCTCCATCTGAAGTAGTTAAAGTTAATGAAATGCCTGCAGATAAAATGGGCTTAGATATTGGACCAGAAACAGTTGAACTTTTTTGCAATGAAATTAAAAAGAGCAAAACAGTTGTTTGGAATGGACCAATGGGAGTTTTTGAATTCCCTAATTTTGCTAATGGAACAAACTCCGTTGCAAATGCTTTAGTTGATGCCACAGAAAATGGTGCAATCACAATTGTAGGTGGTGGTGATTCTGCTGCAGCAATTAAAAAAGCTGGGCTCGATGAAAAAGTTTCTCACGTATCTACTGGAGGCGGTGCTTCTTTGGAATTTCTTGAGGGAAAAGTGCTACCAGGAGTTGAAGCTTTAACAGATGCATAGCGTGTGCTTCTCAGATGCACAGAGCTGAGATATCAGACAAAAGCAAAATCTTTTATGAGTAATAATAAATCCCAATACCACATTGGGATTTTTATTTTGTGATTTTGCTCACATAAAAGAAAGAAGTAAAAAAAATATATTAAAATTAGTTATCTTAGTTAATCAAATAAATAATTAAAAGGGAATACAATGAAAGTAAAATTATTAGCAGTTCTTTTTATGGTAACATTATTCACATTTGTTGGGTGTGATAAAGATTCAATTACAGAAGCTGTTTTAGGTGATAACTCTGTTACTTTAACTGGCGATATGACAAAATCTTATGATGCTAGAGCTGTTGCAGGGCTTTCCAAAGAAGAATCTGATTCGACATTTGGAATAATCATGACACAAAAAGATTCACAAACTGAAATGCTTACTTTTGTTAAACAGGCAAGTGAGCTTCCTGCGGTTGGTACATATGATGTAGGAAAAATTCAGTTAGATACTGATTTAGAGAATAAATTTATTAGTGTTTACACTATTGATAATGGTGCTAAATCATATATTATGTATTCAGGAACAGTGAAAATTACTAAATCTAGTTCTGCAAAAATTGCTGGTACTTTTGATGTAGCTGGATATTACTTTAATGGAACTAGCGTTGATTCTACAAAAATCTTAAAAGCTAAAGGAAAATTTTCAACTATTCCTGTTGACTTATAGCAAAATTTAATATCAGTAAATAATTATTTTGAAAAGTCGCATTCATTTTTATTGAATGCGACTTTTCTATTTTAAACCTATTTTAGATTTAGTGGAATAGAAATTGAAACTGAAATATTTCTTCCCGAATTGTAATAACCCATATTTTTCAGTGTTGATAAATGGTCGTAATATTGAGTGTCAAATAAATTATTTGCCGATATTCCCAAAGTGGTTATTGTATTTCCAACAAAACTTAAATTAACAATAGTGTATCCATCAGTTGCAGTTTCAAACGGAGATGGTTTACTTTGTTGGTTCTACCCTTATTGTTGTGGAATTAGTAAATTTGCATTAAAAAAGGTGTGCCGTGTTTTCAGAGGATTTTTTTAATTTATTATTAAATTTTGGTAGTGATTGGAAAGTTGACAAAGTAACAGTCAA
>CAMZLW010000143.1 GCA_947311785.1 uncultured Ignavibacteriales bacterium
CCCTAACTCCAGCTAAGGCGGGGCAGGTCGTCTTCTGTGTTGATGATTTTTAATTAGGGTCTTGTTCTTTCCAATCCTATTGCATAATCGGGGTTAAACGGTATAAGTGAAAAGTTATTATCATTTTCAATTGTCAACTCTCAATTAAATAACATCCAAAACAACAAAATAGTATATTTGTAATTAGTTTTTTCTAGAACAATAAATCTTTAATGAAAAGAACTTTACTTATAATATTATTTTTGTCAACATCTCTCTTTGCACAGAATATAGATTCTACTGTTACAAGAATATTATCTGATTCTCTCCTTAATACTATTGGTGATTCTGCTATTGTGTTTGATACGTTAAGTGTATCCGATTCGCTGAATATTGTTGATTCGTTAAAGCAAAAATCGTCCAATGATATTGATGCAATTGTCTATGCAAATGCAAAAGATTCTTTAAAGTTTAATGTAAAAAGCAAAGAGATGTATTTATATGGCAAAGGTGATATAAAGTATAAAGAGACACAACTAACAAGTGGAAATATTAAAATTAATTTTGAAACAAGTATGTTAGAAGCCATAGGGCGAGTTGATACAACCGATTCTCTTGGCACTGAACTTGTTGAAACCCCCGTTCTTGTTGAGGCAAGTGATACTTACGAAGGAAAAACCATAAAGTATAATTTCAAAACTCAGCAAGGCTTTATTACATTTGCAAAAAATAGCTCGGAGAGTAAAAGTTATACAGGCGAAAAAGTTAAAAAAGTTGATAAAAAGACTTTCTTTATCTCGGATGGGAAATTTACAACTTGTGATGCCGATACGCCACACTACTACTTTGGTGCCAGTAAAATGAAAATAATTCAAGGCGATAAAATAATTGCCAAATGGATTTTTATGTATATCGGTGGAGTCCCAATCCCTATCCCACTTCCTTGGGGAGTCTTTCCAAATAAAACTGGAAGAGCTTCTGGAATTATTGCTCCAAGTTACGGACACACGGCTGACCAAGGTTGGTACCTACGAAACATGGGCTACTTCTACGCAATAAACGATTACTCCGATGCAACACTTACTGGCGACTACTATTTCAAGGGTGGATACGGTGTGCGTGGGCGTTTAAGATATAAAAAGCGTTATAGTTTTACAGGCAATGTTAATGGTGGATTTTCAAATAAAATAAAAAATGAAATTAATGACCCCGATTATACAGAGCGGTTTAATTGGAATATTAATGTAAGTCATAATCAAACAATAACACCTACAATGCAACTTGATGTTAGGCTTAAGTTTATGTCTAGCGATTATCTAAAAGATAATAGCCCAAACATTAAGGATTTAGTGAAGCAGGATATTGTTTCTAATGCAACGTTTACTAAGCGGTGGGAAGGAAGTGGAACAAACTTAACCATTAACTACAACAGAACTCAAAACTTAGAAACTGGCGATATCACTGAGGATTTGCCAACTCTTTCATTTTCTAAATCTCGTGTATATCCTTTCCAAAGCAAAAGTGGAAATAGTAAAGATAAAAATTGGTACGAGTATATTGGAATGGATTATTCGGGTAAGTTTAGAAACAATAGAAAAAAAACTCAAATTGATTCTGTAACAACTAAGCATACAATTCATGGTGGGCTTGACCATTCTGTAAATATTTCGGCTTCTCCAAAATTTGGACATTTTAGTATTTCGCCAAGTGTTCGCTTAAATTCTAAATGGTATAACAAACGCCAAGAGCAAGGTTATAACTCGGCTTTGGATACTCTTGGGCAAGATAGTCTCTATTATAATTCGTACGATGTTAATGAGTTAAACACAGTTAACACATTCAACTTTAGTCTCTCTGCATCAACAAAACTTTACGGAATGGCACAACCACAAATGCTGGGTGTTGCTGCGTTTCGTCATACTTTTGAGCCACGCTTATCTTATTCTTATCATCCAGATTTTTCGGAAGATAAATGGGGGTATTACGATACTTACATCGATACATCTGGGCGAACTATTAAATACGATAAATTTGGAAACCAAATTTTTGGTGGCTCTGGCTCTGGAGAATCTCAGCGTCTTTCTCTTTCGTTAGGAAATAATTTTGAAATTAAAACAATAAAAGACCCAACTGATACTACATCAGAATCGAAAAAAATAAAATTGTTAGATTTAGGAATTTCATCTGGATATAATTTTGTTGCCGATTCCTTAAATATGGATGATGTAAGTATAAATTTTAGAACTCAAATTGGTAAAATACTTAGCATCCATGGTAGTTCTGTGTTTACACCTTACGAATACCGAGATGGCAGAAGTGTGAATCAGTTTTTAGCCAGTAACGGCAGGCCATTTCTTAATATGACGAGTTTTAACCTTAATCTTTCATCTTCTCTTTCTGCTGAGTTGTTTAGTTCGGAAGAAGAAAAAAAGAAGATGAACGAAGGAGAAACTGATGATGATTTTCTTGGTAACAATGAAAAGAGCGACGACTACATTGAGCTATACAACGATGAAGAACCCAATTTTGAAATTCCTTGGAATTTGAATTTAACCTATAATTATAATTATTCAAATAGAGGAACGGTTTCAGAGCGTTCAAATATCGGGGCAGATTTAAGTTTTAATCTAACAAAAAAATGGAAATTTACTTGTCGCGGAAGTTACGATGTAACAAACAAAAAAATAAATGCTCCGCAAGTTACAATTTATAGAGAGCTTCATGCTTGGGAAGCAAATTTAGTATGGACTCCAATTGGCAACTACCGTGGATTCAAATTTGAAATAAGATTGAAAGCACCAGAATTTAGAGATCTTAAAATTTCTAAATCGAAAGATATTTATTCTGGATTTTAGTCGAAGGTTTAGTAATCATGTAATCATTCATTCTTAATCAGTATGGAATAGAAAAATATTTAGAATTGAGAGTAAGATTAGGATTAAGAGAAATAATTTTGCTCTAACTTTTGGCACTTATAACTTGAAAAGATGAAAAGACACTACATAATAGACGGAAATAATTTAATAGGTAAAATCCCAACACTTTGGAAAATGCAGCAGAAAGAGAAACAGTCTTCACGTGAAGGATTAGTTTTCCAATTGGAAAGATATTTCTATTACAAAAAAATTAAAGTATCACTTCACTTTGATGGGCATGAAAATTCCCACATTAGAGCTAAGGGAATAAAAATTATTTATTCCAACAATACTAATGCTGATAATAAAATTAAGGATGAAATTTCGTTTTCCAATAACCCAAAATTGATTACAGTTATCTCATCTGACATGAATGTGCTTGATTTTGCTAGGGTTAACAGTTGTTCAATAATAAAATCGGAAGTATTTGCACGAGACATGAATAAAACTGATGACATTGAAGATGAAGAGAGATTAACAAAGGAAATAGACAATAACGAAATGAAAAGACTTTTTGGAATTGAATAAACTAATTAAAAATTGACAATTAAGAATTGATGATAAAAGTAAAAAGTCATTACGAACCCGATTTTTAGGGTGAAGCAATCTGTTGGATTGTGTAAGACTGAAGAAAACAGACTTATTTTAATAACATGTAAAAAAAATATTTAATAAATAAATTAAGGTAACAATGAACAACGTAAAATTAAATCTTGGAAAATATGAAAAAGAGTTTTCAGAAAAACTTAATGAGTTGAAAGAGAAAAATATAGTCGCTCGTATTTGGGATAAAGATTACACAGTTTGGCGTAACGATCCAACAGAAATAAGCAACAGACTTGGATGGCTCGATTGCTCGGATGTTGCAAAAACAAAGTTAGATGAAATAACCAAGTTTGTTGAAGAAATTAAATCAGAAGGCTTTACACACGCACTACTACTGGGTATGGGAGGTTCATCCCTTGCGCCTGAAGTTTTCAAAAAAGTATTAGGCGTTGAAAGTGGATATTTAGATTTATCCGTTTTGGATAGCACACATCCCGACCAAGTGCAAAGTATGATTAACAAGTTCAGCAAAGAGAAAACTCTATTTATCGTGTCAACAAAATCTGGCGGTACAGTAGAAACAATTTCTTTTATGAAACGTTTTTATAATACTACCATTGGTAATGTTGGAAAGGATGAAGTTGGTAATCGTTTTGTTGCTATCACTGACCCATGTAGTGGTCTGGAACAAATGGCAAAAGATTTACAATTTAGAAAAATATTTATTAATGATCCAAATATTGGTGGAAGATATTCAGCCCTCTCACTTTTTGGCATTGTTCCAGCAGCATTGATGGGTGTTGAATTAAAATCCTTTTTTGAAGCTGTTGATTTAGTAATTGCTGAATCTAAAAATATTGTAAATCCAATAGCAGAAATTGGAGTAGCTTTTGGAATACTTGCAAATAAAGGGGTTGATAAGGTTACATTTATTTTATCCAGTAAATTCAAGCCATTCGGTGCATGGGCAGAACAACTTATTGCCGAAAGCACTGGTAAAGATGGCAAAGGTGTTTTACCAATTGAGGGTGAGGAATTACTTGACCCTGCTGAATATAGTAACGATAGAGTTTTTGTTTATATTCACGTTAAAAGTGATTCAAGCAAAAGTGCTGAAGTTAAATTACTTAGTGAAGCTGGTTTTGCCGTAATTGAAATTGAATTAAATGAGCTTGCTGAACTTGGGGCACAATTCTTCCTTTGGGAAATGGCAACAGTTATTACAAGTTGGGTAATTAATATTCAGCCATACGATCAGCCCAATGTTGAAGAAGCTAAAATTATTGGACGTAAAATGATGAAACAATATTTGGAAGAAGGGGAGATTGCAAAACTCACTCCAGCACTGGATGAAAATGGTGTTAAAACTTTCGGAGATGTTACGGTTTCAAAAACCTTAGAGGTTATTCCAGAATTTATGCAAAATCTAAATGCTGGTGAAAATAATATTTTTGGTAGAAGCTATGTGGCAATTCAAGCCTATGTAAATATGGATGAAGAAGCGGAAATTGCTCTGCAAGCGTTAAGAACTAAAATTCAAAAAAGGTATAAGGTAGCAACTACTGTTGGCTTTGGTCCACGCTTCTTACACTCTACAGGTCAACTTCACAAAGGGGATGCTGGCAATGGTTTATTTATTCAAATTGTTTCCAATAACAAAACTGATGTTGAAATACCAAACGAAGCTGGTAACGATAAATCGGATATGACATTTAATGTGTTGGTAAACGCACAAGCACTTGGCGATAGAGAAGCTTTGCTTGATAACAAACGTAATGTAATCCGCTTTGATATTTCTGAAAATGTAAGTGAAGATATTGAAAAATTTTTATAATTATTGTTATAGTAGTGGATGGGCATGCCCGTCCACTTACAACATTAAAATTCTAATAAAATAGAAGTAATATGCTCAACAATCCAAATTTAAGTTTCGAAAAAATGCTTGAAGTAATGGCGTCTGGAATTAGCATAGTAAAATATTTGTTAATTCTTTTAGTCATTTTACTCATCTACCTCTATCGCTATGAAATAAAATTGCTACTGAAATATGGTGTTTCTGACGAAAGTATTGGTGGGAAATTTTTAAAAATTATTGGAGTTAAAAAAACAGATTTCTCAAAATTAGAAAAAAGAGACTTAAACGATAAAGTTGATTCAATGTTGGATAAGTTCAATAAATCTACAGTTGATTTCGAAATTGATGAGCAATTCTGTGAGGAAGAAGATTTATTGGAAAGTGCTAATGATTTAGGTACTCCAAATTTTCGTTCGCTAAAAGCAATTAGAAACTCAAATACAATTATGTATCACTTTGTAAATGATGGCGGTGCTATTCATAATTTCTGCATCAATAATTCTGAAGGAGTTGCTGTGTCTTTCAATTATGAAAATAGAATTGAAGCTAATGCTACTGGATATATAAAATTTGAACTCCTAGATAATTTCAACGAAAATAAATTTAATTTTACATTAGTTTGTTACGATGAAGTTAACAATCTTCATCAAATCAATTACGAATATTCATTATCTGACAATAAGTTGCATAGTACAGATAGGTTACTGAATTAATCGAAGTATAGCAATCTGTGTTTAATCTCTTACTTCTATAAACAATAAAATGTAGAGTTCAATTATGCCAAATTCATTTTTAACATCCGATGGGATTACAGTTCCAGCAATTACAACTGAACAGATGATTGAAATAGACAGAATTGCTATTGAAGAAACGGGACCAAATCTCTATCAAATGATGGAAAATGCTGGAAGGAATTTAGCACTTACAATTATTGAGTTAGCCGAGAAAATATCAGAGCCGTCAATCTTAATCCTTGCTGGTACTGGAGGAAATGGTGGTGGTGGCATTGTTGCAGCACGTCATTTGCTAAACAGAAACTACAATGTTAAGTTAGCTGTAACAGATAAATCAAAAATAAAAAAGGTTCCTAAAAAACAATTAGAAATTTTTGAAAAAGCAAATGGAGTAATACTTGAGAATATTGAAAATGAAATTCCAGATATAATTGTTGATGCAATAATTGGATACAGCTTGTTCAACGCACCAAGAGGGAAGTCGCTCAAATTTATTGAGTGGGCAAATAGTAAAAAGGTAATAAAAATTTCGCTTGACATTCCATCTGGTATTGACTCTACAACGGGCAAAGATTTTGGAGCCTTTTTTAGAACAGATACTACAATGACATTGGCACTTCCTAAAACTGGACTAACAACAAAGAAATGTGGCAACTTGTTACTGGCTGATATTGGAATATCTAAAAATGTATATTCAATTTTAAAAATTGATTATAACTCACCTTTCAAAAAAGAATATATTATTTCTATTGATTAAAAACCTAAATGGTTTCACTAAACACTCTAAAAACCTAACTAGTTATTAAATAGAGTGTTACAAGTATTGTGAAGTCTATTTTTCTTAGGTTATTATAAAATATTTCTTGTTTTTTATTCTCTTTTTTATAATCTTATATTTCAATTATTTAATATATAAACTTAGGGTAAAGATGTTTACAAGTGGCTCTTCAAAATTAGTTAAGCAGTTAAACCGACAACACATTATTAATCTTGTAAGAATGAATTCTTCTATTTCTGCAAGAGAAATTAGTGATGTTACTGGTTTGCAAATTTCAACTGTTCTTTATACTCTCAAAAAATTTGAATCGAAAGGTTACATTAGACGAATTGGAATGGGCGGCACTACAATTCAAGGTGGTAAACCTCCAGTTTTGTGGGATATGGCCTCCGACTATGGCTTTACCTTTGGAATTGAATTACTCTCCAAAGAGGCAAGCTTAGTATTGTTGGATTTTAAGAGTGAAGTGGTTTTTCAAAACACATACGCTATTGAATATACTACCGACCCTGAAATAATAGCCGATCAACTAAACGAAATTGTTCAAACAATTATAAAAAAATATAAAATTCCAAATAAAAAAATACTTGGTTTAGGTTTGGCTATGCCTGGCACAGTAGATAATAAGAAAGGAAGAATACTCTACTCTATGGGGTTCGATTTACACAATGTAAATTTTAGAGATATACTTGAAAAGAAATTTGGGTTTGATGTTGAAATTGAAAACGATGCTAATGCTGGTGCTCTTGGTGTTAAGTGGCTTTCAAAAAGTGAATTTATGGTTAAAGATTTACTCTACTTAGTTATTCATTCTAATTTTACGGGAATGGGAGCTGGCTTTATTATTAATCACGAACTTCACCGTGGGGCAAATGGTGCTGCTGGCGAAGTAAGAACTTTTTTGCCAGATAAGTTTCTAAAAAAGGCCATTAAAAGAGCCTTAGAAAAATACAAAGGTGAATGCCAAATTTGCGATATGAAAAAAGATGAAAAGAAAATTTCAATTGCTGATATTATTAAATCTGCTAAAGATGGTGATTCTGGGGCAATTTATATTCTTAAAGAACTTGCAAAAGAGTTCGGTAAAAGGATTGTCCAGTTTGTCGATTTATTAAATCCAGAACTCGTTATTATTGGTGGCGATATTTGTGAGGCTGAAGAGTTTATTCAGCCAATAATTCGCAAATCAATTCTTAATGATGTTATATCGGAGTTTACACAAAATACACGTCTAAAATTTTCGCAATTTAAGTCCTTTAGTGGTGCAATGGGTGGAGCATCATTAGTGTTTCAGAAATTTTTTATTAAATAATGGAAAACCTACTAGGAAATATCCACGGTATTATTGAAAGTTTTATTGGCATTTCGGAAGCAGTGCAAATTCAGATACTGCTTTCTGTTTTTGTTTTCCTTTCTGTCTGGATAACAAGAAGAGTAATAAACTAATTTATAATTGATAAATTAGTCGATTATAAAGAGCGGTACTTTTGGGGGAAAACATTAAAGACGGTTACTCTTGTAATTGCAATACTTACTTTATCTAGAATTTGGTTTGGAATTTTTGAATCTGTTGGAACTTTTATTGGTCTCCTTTCTGCTGGACTTGCAATTGCTTTTAAAGATTTACTTGTAAACATTGGTGGTTGGCTATTTATAACTATGCGAAAGCCTTTTAAGATAGGGGATAGAGTTCAAATTGATAATGTTACTGGCGATGTAATTGATATCAGATTATTCCAATTTTCGGTAATTGAAGTTGGCAATTGGGTGGATGCAGACCAGAGTACTGGACGAATTATTCACATTCCAAACGGATTGGTTTTTACAGAATGGCAAGCAAATTACACTGAAGGATTTGAATATATTTGGGATGAGTTGCCAGTATTACTTACTTTTGAAAGCGATTGGAAAAAGGCAAAGAAAATTTTAACCGAAATAATCAATAAAAAAACAGTAAACTTAACAGCCGAAGCCGAAAAGCAAATAAAAGATACATCCAAAAAATTTATGATTTTTTACCGAACCCTTACCCCTATTGTTTATACTTCGGTAAAAGATAGCGGAGTGCTACTAACTATGCGATATATTTGCAATGTGAAAAAACGCCGTGGAGTTGAAGAAATTATTTGGGAAGCTGTGCTTGAAGAATTTGCAAAACATAAAAATATCGATTTTGCATATCCAACAACTCGCTTTTACAACAACAAAACCGAAGGGAAAGAGGCAACGGAATAATATATATGAAGGCTTTGCATAAGCCCAAAAGTCATTCTGAATTCATTTCAGAATCTTCATCTATAAGAATCTGTACTAACAGATGCTGAAACACTTCAACAAGTTCAGTGCACCTCAAGTCCAGCATGACACATTTTCTTGGGTTATGCATATCTACTTTATCCTTAACAGTTTTTCAACATAAACAACTTCACAAGCTCCGCCTCCGGTATCTGTGCGGCTTAAGGAACTCTTCCAATGCCAACCATCTTTGGGGTGCATTGCCGAAACTAAATATCCTTTTAAATAAATTATTTCGCCAACTATTAAATCGTCAAGTTCATCCATAATTTTATCGGTGGCTGGAATTATGTGCATATTGGAGGCACTTCGTTCAATCTCTTTTCGTGGCATGGGGTAGTTGCCAGTTTGCCAGTAAAACCAGCGTCCTCTTTGAGAAATATCTATTTTGTCAATTATAGTTTGGTCGCTCATTTTTCCCCAGCCTAAAGCTAAATCGTAGGGAGCAAGGTCTGATTCTCTATCAAATCTGTAACGCTCTTTGCTCAGCACTTTTGCCTTTAGTTCAAACTGTGTAATCGCATTTATAAAATAGCCATCACGTTCCCAAACTTGCGATTGTAAAAGTGCAGTTTGCTTTGGAGGAGCTTCGGCTAAAACCCCAGAAGGTTGTTTGATTTCGGAAGTGCATGAAATAAGAAATGATAAAAATATTATTGAAATGATTCTTTTCATTCTGCAATATACAAAGATAAAGGAACTTAATAAATTACAATTCGTGTAGCATTACGGGCATGCCCGTCAGCTACAGCAATTAACTAATTGGGAATTTACATTCCAACTAGAACCAGCGTCTGAAGATTTTGAAGAATTAGTAGATGTCAAGTTTCACAAGGTTGTTACGAAACCTTGTATTATTTAGTTATTTTAAGTTAAGTAGTTTAATATTAAAAGCCGAAGGATTTTGCTTAAAAAGTTCTGGTTTAAGTATTTTCCATTTTTAACCCAAATTCAGCATTAGAAAAGCACAAATGCTGAATCGCTCAAGCTGGAGTAAGGGATGACAACAATAATCCTTCAACCCAAAAGGTTATCATCCCTAACTCCA
>CAMZLW010000144.1 GCA_947311785.1 uncultured Ignavibacteriales bacterium
ATGGCTGAGAGATTAGATGGAAAAATTCAAGAAGTGAAATCTGTTGGTAGAGGTTATAGAACTTTTAAGAATTTTAGAAGTGCCATACTATTTTTCCATGGGAACTTAGACCTTTACCCACAACAATAAGGGTAGAACCAATTTACTTGGTGGATTAGAAACAGCAACAAGTGGCAATGTTATTATTGAAAATACTAAGCTTGCCGAATTAAAACCTAAGGAGTTAATAGATTTTAGATTACACAACATTGGCTTTGTCTTTCAGGCTTACAATTTAATTCCAGTCCTTACAGCAAAAGAAAATGTTGAATTTATTATGCACTTACAAAATTACAGCAAGGCAGAAAGAAACGATAGAGTTGAAGAATTACTTACTGCTGTTGGTATAATTGACAAACTTAATAAACGTCCAAGCCAACTATCAGGCGGTGAGCAACAACGTGTTGCAGTAGCTCGTGCATTGGCATCCAAACCTCGGTTTATATTAGCCGATGAACCAACTGCAAACTTGGATAGTAAAGCAACTCACGATTTATTAGATATAATGGAAGCACTAAATGAAAAAGAAAAAATGACATTCATTTTTGCAACTCACGATTCGCGTGTAATGGAGCGAGTAAAAAGGCTTATTACCCTCGATGATGGAAAAGTTATTAACGACGAGACAAAGTAATTATGAATCATAAATTCAAAATTCAAAATGATTTATTGCTACTATTTAGCATAGTTCTATTTTGGAGTGGTTCGTTCTATGGTCAATCTATTTTTGAATACAAAGGCTACTTAACAAATATGGAGTCTGTGTGGCTTAAAAATGATAGCGATGTAATGCTACTTTCGGGAACAGCACAAAACAGATTTGACTTTTTTATTTATCCAATGAATAACACCACTATAAACATTGGGCTTCGCAATATTATTGAATATGGCAATACCGTTTCGCTCACGCCTGGCTACGCAAAATTTATTACTCGCGACAATGGTTATTTAAACCTAACTAAAAGTTGGAAGGAGAAAAATTCTTACGTTCTATATTCATCTATTGACAGATTGAATCTATTTTATTCAACTAATAATTTTGAAATTCAACTTGGTCGCCAAAGAATAAATTGGGGCGTAAATCTTGTCTGGACACCTAACGATATTTTTAACTCCAGTTCTTATCTTAATTTTGATTATGAAGAAAAGCCAGGTAGCGATGCTGTTAGAGGGCAATACTATTTCAGTTATTCCTCTTCGTTAGAATATGTTTATAAATTGGATTTCCTAGAGCGGATAACTTCTTCGCTGATGTATCGTTTTAACGTTTTGAATTATGACGTCCAAACTTTTGTTGGAATGATGGAAGAAGATTATGTTTTTGGTGGTGGATGGTCTGGTAATATTTTGTCATCAAATGTAAGTGGCGAGTTAACTTACTTTAGAGATAAAGAAAATTTTGCCGATACAACAGGGCAACTTGTTGCCTCACTTGGTTGGACTTACACCTTTGCTTCTGATTTTTATGTGCATGCCGAATTCCTTTACAACAGTACTGGCAAAACAGGTAAAGCAGGAGGTTTGTCTAATCTATTATCTAACGGATACAATGCTAAAAATTTATCCCCAGCAAAATATTCTTTATTTGGAGAAATTGCTTATCAGCTAAATCCACTGGTACGACTGGACTTTAGTGGAATTCTAAACCCAAGTGATAAATCTTTCTACCTCGGACCATTCGCAAGTTTCTCTATTTCGCAAACTATTGATATGCTTTTTGCTGGGCAGTTTTTCTTTGGCGATACTAAAACTGAGTGGGGAGATTACGGAACCTTCTATTACCTAAGGCTTAAGTGGAGTTTCTAATTTGTAATGGAGTGGTATGTGCCACTCCATTACATAAAATATATAACTATGTTAAAGTTGCAACCATCACAGCTTTAATTGTGTGCATTCGGTTTTCTGCTTCGTCAAAAACAATAGAGTGTTCCGATTCGAAAACATCTTCTGTTACTTCTAATCCGTCCATGCCATATTTTTCAAATATCTCTTTTCCCATAGTTGTTTCTCTATTATGGAAAGCTGGTAAGCAGTGCATGAATTTAACATCTTTATTTCCTGTTAGCTCAACTACTTTACTATTCACTTGATATGGCTTCATCAAAGTAATTCGTTCTGCCCATGCTTCTTCTGGCTCTCCCATCGAAACCCAAACATCGGTGTAAAGAAAGTCAACACCAGCAACGGCTTCAGCAACATTATCAGTAATTGTAATTTTTGCTCCAGATTTTTTTGCAATGGTGTAACATTGTTCAACCAATTTTTCATCTGGCAAAAATCCTTGTGGGGCACAAATTCTTACATCCATTCCCATAATTGCACCACCAATTAATAACGAGTTACCCATGTTGTAACGTGCATCGCCTATGTAGCAAAAGCTCATCTCTTCAATTGGTTTACTGTTGTGTTCTTCCATTGTTAATAAATCGGCTAAAATTTGTGTTGGATGATATTCGTTTGTTAATCCATTCCAAACAGGAACCGATGAATACTCACCAAGTTCTTCAACAATATTTTGTCCGAACCCACGATACTCAATACCATCATACATACCACTAAGCACACGTGCAGTATCTTTCATTGATTCTTTGTAGCCAATCTGGCTTCCGCTAGGACCAAGATATGTTGTGTGTGCACCCTGATCGAGAGCAGCAACCTCAAAGGCACAGCGTGTTCTGGTTGAAGCTTTTTCAAATATTAATGCAAAGTTTTTTCCAATAAGTTTTTTTTCTTCTTTGCCAGCATACTTATCGGCTTTAAGTTTTTTAGATAAATCTAAAAAGTATCTAAGTTCATCTTTGTTAAAATCTAATAGTTTTAAGAAATTTTTCCCTTTCAAATCAATAGCCATTTTTCCTCCATTAAAAATTGTGTTTAATTATTTAAATATATTTAACTCTGCTAAGATAGGATGTTACAAATGAAGTTGAAATAGTTTTTAATAATATTTTCCCAGAATTATATTTGGGGCTTGAAACTATGCAATTGGGCTAGAGTTCAGAAGACTTTTTATTAGCAATAAATTTGGTGTGTGGTTGGCTTCTTTATACGCATTTAATAAATTGTGTAGCACTCGTTTAATTATAGTGCGAGCAGAAAGAGGTGTTTCAATTATTGTAAGCAACGCTTGATAAGAATCGGTTGATAAATCTTCTAAGTCCGAGTTAAAAATAATTCTACCATTATTAAAGCAATCTATTAAAAGCATTTCATCATCAATTTCAATCTTCGCAAGAAAATGCCCAGGAAAATTGCATCCAACGACTTTTAATTGAACACGCTCAGCAATTAAAATAAAAATTAGAACCAATGTGATGGGGAGACCTTTCCCATTGTTGAGAGTATGATATAAATTACTATTTAATGGATTATAATAGTCATCCTTATTTCCCTTTAAATCCAAAACATGAAAAAGATAATTTGATAAATCAAGCTCATTACCGTATGGATAAAGGTTCAAAAAATTTCTAGCAATAATATTTAATTTAGTTGATAGTGATATTTGTTGCAAAATTCCTAATTGAAATTTAGAAATTATATTCATTGCCACTTCAATTTTTCCTAATTCAGTAAATTCGGAGTACCAGTTTTTCCAATTATCTTTTAACCAATCGCGTCTGTTTCGTTCAATGATAGACTTAATTTGATGCAGGTTCTTTTGGTTCAAAATATCAGAAAATTCTACTAAATCAGATTCCAAATTGTTCCCATATTCATTTAGATCTTTAAAAACCAAAGAGCGAACCTCATCCGATTCGTCATCTATTAAACTTATAACGTAAGTTCCGCAAAAACAGCAATAAAAAACCGACGTAAGCCTATATTAGCAAAGGCTTTATGAGCATTTAGCCCAAATTATTTTCTTAGCTCAGTTTTATAG
>CAMZLW010000145.1 GCA_947311785.1 uncultured Ignavibacteriales bacterium
ATGATAACCTTTTGGGTTGAAGGATTATTGTTGTCATCCCTTACTCCAGCTTGAGCGATTCAGCATTTGTGCTTTTCTAATGCTGAATTTGGGTTAAATCATTAGAAGCCTTTGCATAACCCAAGGAAACATGTCATGCTAAACTTGGGTTATGCAAAGGCTTCTATTACTTTACAATTATTATTTTCTCTCCAGTTACAAATTCTAGATAACTATTTGTTTTTTGAAATTTAAATTCAGAAAATAATTCTGCATCTATTTCTATTTTATCTATTATCTTACCAGCAGAATCAAATTTAATTATTGTTGGATTTTTATAATACCATTTCCCCTCTTTCAATTCTGGATTTTTAGCTTGTGCGACTAATATGGAACTGCTATCCTCAGTAACATCAATGAACATACTATTTTCATCTGCTTTAACCTTATAATCAAGTTTTAATTTTACCGTATTAATTGAAAAAACTGATTTGTTAGATAAACCAATAAACTTATTATCATCTGTGAAAAATCCTTTTTCAAAATATGCATTATAACTTTTTGCTACTTCCCCATTACTTTTTAGTAGTGTTACTTTTCTTTCCAATTCACTTGAGTTCTTCCATTTAATATGCGATAAATATAATTGATTTATTTTTTTTGAGTAAGCAATTCCATTAACATCAGTTAAGTCAACTGTAAATTCATCAATAACATTCCCAAGTGAATTATACTTTTTAATAGTTGAATAATTATCATTCGCTTCACTAAATAAAACGATAAGATTATCTTCATCCGAAACAGACTTTATGCTTCTCTCATATTCAACTTCTACATCATTCTTAATCTTAACGGTCTTTGCTTTTGTTCCGTTATTACTTATGAATGTGAGTGTTCCATAAAAAGAACTTATTAACACAGAGCTGCCATCACTAAATACTTCGAGTTTTGAATATGGGATATCATAATCAACTTTATCAATAATTTGATATAACTCCTTGCCATCACTGGATTTCACAGAATACTCCACAAAGTTATATCCACTAATTTTACTTGCTCCACCGACTATTTTTTGTGTTACAACATTTTTTTTATTTAGCGGTTGCCCTATTATACTTCCACAAAGAAGAATTAATATTATAAATATATTTTTCATTTTTATTCCTAAGTTCTATTTAATTAGCAACCCGAAAACGGGATTGTGGTAAAAGAAACACTCTGCTTTGCAGAGCTTTATTTTACCAGCAACATGCTAATAGTTTTATTGAAACTACCATTTGAAAATTTTGCAAAGTAAACACCACTTGTTAAATTATTTGCATTAAACTGTATTTCGTGATTTCCGGCTTTCTGTTTTTTATTTATAAGTGTTACAACTTCTCTACCGAGAATATCATAAATAGTAAGCCTTGTATTTGCTATTTCTCCTTTCGCATTAAACGGTATTGAGTATTTTATTGTTGTGCTTGGGTTAAAAGGATTTGGATAATTTTGCGACAAACTATATTGACTCGGTGCTATATCAAATTCATCATCTACATCTGTAATCATTCCAAAATACTGAAGCATCGATTTCATAAACTTTTGCTGTTCCGTTAACGACCCCACTGTTTCAAAGGGAAAAGCAACATAGAGAACTGCTCCATCAGCAGAACCACCTCCAAACTTCCCTTTGTATCCTACTCCAGCATGCCTAAAGGCTCCATCTTTTCTTGTAGAATTATAATTTAGCAAAACTTCACTGCCATAAATTGGGTCTATATCATCTGGATATTTTTCCTCTGCAATTTGCCCAAAGTTTAATGTAATTCTACTGAACAATGTATTATCCACGCCAGTAGCGGGTGTCATGGTTGTATCGCCAAGATAAACATATTGGGCTTTAAGATAATTGTGATAAAACAATGTATCAGTATGTGCGGTCATACGTGCATCAAGGTCATTTCCAATTTTTGAACCAGACATAAATAGTTTGCCACCTCCGTTCAAATAGAGAGCGAGATTTGACATCTCTTTTACTTGAATTGTAGCAACAAAATTTTTACTACTTCCCGTAAACCAAAGCACTAAATCATAATCTTGCAATTTCGCATAGCGTTTATCATCCAGAAAAACTCTGTGAGAGATTGAAGAAATAACAATTGAATCTGTTGTGGAAAGAGCAGCAAAGTAAGATGCTACATAATCATGCGATTCTACTTCATCATTTTCATCTAACTTTTGGAAAGCATTTACGATTAATGCTTTTTGCAATCCTGTTCCATCCATAAAATCAGAACGTGCATAAACATCACTTCCATTACTCTCTTGACCAGCAAT
Organism: uncultured Ignavibacteriales bacterium; assembly: GCA_947311785.1. Taxonomy (GTDB): domain Bacteria; phylum Bacteroidota; class Ignavibacteria; order Ignavibacteriales; family Melioribacteraceae; genus 1-14-2-50-31-20. The sequence goes on from CAMZLW010000145.1 coordinate 2,299, forward strand.
ATCAACAGCAGTTAATTTATAATAGTTTGTTACATTGCTTGTTGGCACTTTGTATTCCGTTGGAGTAGAGATTGTGAATTCATTAATTTCACTTGTTAATTGCATTTCATCCGCTGCAAGTCGCCAGTCTGTATGTTCAGAATTTGCAGAATAATATAATCGGTATCCAACCACATCCGATTCATTATTGCTTTTCCAACTTACTGTAACAGCACGCTTACCATCCGAATTTAATAATGCGTAAACTTGCGGTGCCTTGGGCTTAGGGTCGGTTATTGTAATTGGAAAATATTTATTCGATTTATTATCCCGTGTATCTTCTGCAAATATTTCTAATTGATAATCCCCTTTTGGCAAAGCAGATGCATCAAAATAATTATCGCTTACAACCAAACTGCTATTTATTTCATCTGCACCACTACCATTTGTGAGCCAATATACTGGGTTGCTAAGTGTAGCAAGGTTTTTAACAAAAGCATTATGGACATAACTGTTTGAAGGGTATCTATCAAATCTATATTTCACACCAGCATCATTAGGTTCAAACAAAACAGTCGTTTTTTCATCATTCCAAACTCTGTATCCTGCAATGTAAGTACCGTTGTTTTTTTCGTAAGATGCAGTACCATTTATCTCTCTAATTCTCACTTGAATATCAACTTTGCCAAAAAGTTCAGTCGATTTAATTTTTTCGGAGCCACCATTTGTGTAAAACATTAAACTGTTCTCATCGATAATTGGTGCCCAGGTATCTACAAAAGGTGTTAGCCCACCATTCTTTCGTAAATTATTTATTGGGGTTTCTAGTGATGTTCCGTTACTAGCAAGTTCACGCTCAATTAAATGAACATGCCCCATTCCATTTACCACTGTGCCTATTGGGGTTTCGCCCTTTTTAACAAAATCGCCAACCGAAACCGAAGGTGATGGTTTTATATGTAAATAAGTTAACTGTTTCCATTTACTTCCAACTTGACTTGCAATTCTTATATAGGCATTACTTCCATCTTTCACCAAAGATTTCACTATTCCATCAAGTGAAGGGTAGCATGGATTTCCATCTGCTTGTGGAATATCAACAGCATTGTGAAAATGGTCGGATCTTAATGTATTTCTAAATTCCGAAAAAGTTGCACTAATATTATGCGAGGTTTTAAATGGTGGAAATGGCCAATCCCCTTTTACAGTATCGAGTTGTGCCAACATCGAGGTTGAAAATAATATAACAAGAATGTGTATATATTTAAACATTATAATTCCGACAAGGTTATTGTTTTTATACTATTAACTTACGGAATTTGTTACTAAATAATTCAACTTCTTAATTTGTGCTTTTGGAAATTATCTTAAATTCTCTTTAACCAACTAATAATTTCTGTTGTTAGTCTAATTCGTGCAGACGAAAATGAATGCCCAGTTTTATAAACTTCACTTTTGAAATTTGCACCAACATTTTTTAAGCCTTTAACCATAGGGTGATGGTGCAACTCAAGTGGTGCAACGTAATCAAACTCGGCTCCAACAAGTAAAATATTTTTCCCTCTCAATTCTGGAAGCAGTTTTAGAAGGTTCCACTCATCTTTGTTTGTAAGCATTTCATTATACACTTTTTTTGCACTACTTCCAGCAAGTAGCATTGAACCTTGTGCCAATCCATCCATTGTTGCATCAACAAACTGCGGATTTTGTAAAAGGTATTCAGAAAAAAATCCAAAATTAAAGCCAGCAAGAGAGGCAATATTTTTAATTTGCGGATATTTTATTGAAGTAAGAAATGAAAGAAATCCACCCATGCTGTGACCAATTAGGAGAATATTCTTCTCATCAATATTAAGTCTATCGGAAACATCGTCTTGATATATATACTCAATCATTGAATATACATCTTCCAAAGAATTGGAAATTGAGAAATTGCCACCACTTCCCCACGAGCCACGATAGTGAAAGACTACAACGTTAAAGCCAAACCGTTTAATAGCGTGTGCAATATCAAAATTATTTTCGTTGCCTGGAAAACCATGCAACAATATAACAGTTGGTTTTTTCTCTTTCCCAGAAGCCATAAAGAATGTTCCAAGTAATTTTATACCATTGCTGTTAAAAACTATTGGTTTCATAGATTCTGGGTGCTCAACATCTATGTTTGGATTATCTTCTATTGCTGGATTAAATTTAATCATAATTTTCTCAAGTGTAATTCTAAAAGTTGCCTTTGTAAAAAAAGACTATACAATAATTTAAAAGATTTTGTTTGTATCCATTATGCTGTACAAAAGGAAGTAAATCATCCTTGTGTGCTAAATACTGAAAATAATAGGTTAATAAAAAAATAAGTGCGTAAAAATAATAGAGAATGAGAAATATTTTTGGTTCTACCCTTATTGTTGTGGAATTAGTAAATTTGCATTAAAAAAGGTGTGCCGTGTTTTCAGAGGATTTTTTTAATTTATTATTAAATTTTGGTAGTGATTGGAAAGTTGACAAAGTAAC
>CAMZLW010000146.1 GCA_947311785.1 uncultured Ignavibacteriales bacterium
CTATTTTGAGTGATTTGGTCTAACATCTTGTCTTTATTGAACTTACAACGTTTTTGACCGAAATTCTTGCGGAACTTCCGTTATAATTATAAAAATAATTTATTCTCAATTTCACTTAACTATCAATTTTAGAGGAAGCATGGCTGGAAGAAAAGTATTTAATTTGCGAAAATTTATTAGTCTTTATATGACCCTTTCGTTTATGATAATGATTGTGTCTGGAATAATTTTATACATTGCCCCATTTGGACGAATTGCTAATTGGTCATACTGGTCAATGCTTGGTTTAACAAAAACAGAATGGCAAAATATTCATACAATATTTACATTCCTCTTTGTTATAGCGGGTGTTTTTCATATTGTTTATAATTGGAAACCGATTGTTCATTACCTTTCAACAAAATCTCTTAATAATTCTAAACTTAGCAAAGAACTTATTTATTCAATAGTATTTTCAATATTAATTTTTGTTGGAACTTTTTTTCAAATTCAACCATTTGGATTTGTGTTAGAATTAGGTGAGGAAATTACAGAATCGTGGGAAAATGAAAGCAACGAACCTCCAATGCCACACGCCGAAAGATTAACAATATCTGAGTTTGCTTCACTTATAAATATTGAAACAAATAGTTTGGTAAACAATCTTTCTAAAAATGGATATGATGTTAAAGATACTGTAACAACAATTGAAGAACTTGCTGCAAAATACAACACAACTCCTAGTGTAATTTATGCAACAATAAATGCAAAAGGGGTTAGTGAAAATCAAGATTCTAAAAACTCCTTTTTACAAGGAAGTGGCTTCGGAAGAAAAAATCTTTCAGAGGTTTTTTCGGAAAATAATATTAGCTGGAAAGAAGGAATTATTCTGTTAAAGAAAAATGGAATTGTTGTTGAAAAAGATGCACGTTTAAAAGATATTGCAGGGGATAATAAAATCTCTCCAATTGAAATTATTAACGCTTTAGGATTAACAAAATAATTGAATAAGTTTAAGAATATATCTGTTCGTCCAAAATTTCTTTTACTAATTTTTATAGCAGTAGCTGCTTTGGTAATTTCATCGGCATACTACGAGTTAAAAGAGAGTGAAAAAGAGATGCTTCAATTGATGAGTAACGAAGCACACTCACTGTTAGAAACAGTTCTCGTTTCCTCGCAAGAAGTTCTTTATGCCTCAAATGAAGTTGAAGAAGAGATTCAAAAGAGATTATTAAACAACGCAAATGTTATTAAAATATTACTTGAAAACGAGAGTATCAACAATGCTATCCTTACTAGAATTGCGACAGAGAATGAAATAAATAGAATAAATATTTTTAATAAAAATGGTAAAAAAATATTTTCAAATAATAGTGAAAAACTTTACAATGATGTCCCTGTAGAATACATCAACAATAATTTGACGCCCATTTTTAGGGATGAAACCGATACGCTAATTATTGGATTTAGAAAAGCTAGAGCTGAAGAGGGTGTTAGGTATGTTGTGGCAATTGCAAGTAATAAAAATGATGCAATTGTTCTAAATCTTGATGCAGAAGAATTATTAGAATTTAAACGAAGAATTGGCTTTGGTGTTTTAATAAAACGGCTTACTGAAAATGCGGGAGTTTTATATGCAGCACTTGAAAACTATGATGGAATACTCGCAGCTTCCGGAGTAATTGAAAACATAGATGTTGTAAATGAAACGCCGTTCCTTTCTGATGCAATAAAAGATTCAACCTATGCTTGGAGGATTGCAGAATTTAATGACGCAGAATATTTTGAGGCTGTTCATCCTTTTGTTTTGGAAGGAAATATAATTGGTCTTTATAGAATTGGATTAAGCTTAGAACCACTAAATTTAATTAATGAAAGATTAACTAGACGAATTATTATTATTGCAATTATGCTGTTTCTGTTTGGTTCGGTTATATTAATATTGGTTTTTGTAAGACAAAACTTGGATGTTGTTAAGAAACAGTATCAAACAATTGAAACATATTCAAACAAACTTATTAAAAGTGTTAGCGATGCAATAATTGTAATTGATAGCCAAAATAAAATTAAAGAGCTTAATGAGGCCGCATTAAATCTCTTTGCTTGGAAGTATGAAAGAGCAATTAGGTTTAAAATTAATCACTTGTTAACTAGTGGAAACTGTGATGAAATTTATTCTGGGAATGAAGCGATAAAGCAAATTGAGTGTGATATAAAAGGCGTAACTAAATATTTACTAATATCAAAAAGCACATTTGTTGATGAAAAAGAGAATGCAAATGTTGTTTTAATTATAAAAGATTTAACAGATATTAAAAAATTAGAAAGCCAAGTTGCACGTAGCGAGCAGATGAACGCAATGGGACAACTTGCTTCTGGAGTAGCCCACGAGATTAGAAATCCGTTAAATTCCATTGCAACAATTGTGCAACAATTGGATAAAGACTTTGAACCCCTTGAAAACAAAGAGGAATATCATAAACTTGCAAAAATTGTTTACAAAGAAGTTAGACGAATGAACGAAACAGTTCTCAACTTTTTGCGATTTTCAAAACCAGAACCAATTGTAAAAAATAAATTTAAGTTGAGTGAACTTATTAACAGTGTTGAAACTCAATACAAATCACTACTTAAAGAAAAATCCATTGAGCTAATTATTGAGCAAGAATGGGACGGCGAAGTTAACTGGGATAATGATAAAATTAAACAAGTTATAGTTAATCTAATTCAAAACTCAATTGAAGCAATGGAAAATGGTGGTGAAATAAAAATTAAAATTTTTAATAATAAAAATAGTATTGTGATTGAAGTTGGTGATACTGGTGACGGAATACCAACAGAAAATATTCAAAGAATATTTAATTTGTATTACACAACCAAAGCTACTGGCACTGGCATTGGGCTTGGCATTATTCAAAGAATTATAAATGAACACGATGGAATTGTTACTGTTACAAGTGAAGTGAATAGCGGCACATTGTTCATTATTACAATTCCACAAAACTAGGAAAGCAAAATGAATAAATTATCAATTTTATTAATAGACGATGAAGAATCGATATTGATTTCGCTTAAGAGTTTTTTGCAAAGACGCGGACACACTATATACACTGCAAATAATGGTGCAAAGGGAATTGAAATAATAAAAGAAAATGTTATCGATTTAGTTTTAACCGATTACAGAATGCCAGAGAAAAATGGACTTGAAGTTTTGGAAGAGACGAAGCAAATAAATCCTAACATTGATGTAGTTATAATTACTGCCTTTGGTAATATTGATGAAGCTGTTGGAATTATGAAAAGTGGTGCATACGACTACCTAACAAAGCCAATTGACTTGGACGAGTTAGAAAATATGATTAAGAGAATTAGCGAAAAAAGATTGTTAAAATCCGAGAACAAAATACTTCGTGAGCAGTTGCAAGAAAAGTTCAAAGTTAATTCTGTAATATCGCAAAGTAGCGAAATGGAAAATGTTCTAAATGTTGTTGGAAGGGTTGCTAACAGTAAGGCTACTGTAATGATTCGTGGTGAAAGTGGTAGCGGTAAAGAAGTAATTGCAAAAGCAATTCACTTTGCAAGCGATAGAAAAGATAAGCCGTTTGTGGCAGTTAATGTTGCATCACTTTCTGAAAATTTAATGGAAAGTGAATTGTTCGGACACGAAAAAGGTGCATTTACCGGAGCAATAAATCAACGCAAAGGAAGATTTGAAGAGGCGGATGGTGGAACACTATTTATTGATGAAGTGGGCGATATCCCTTTATCCATGCAGGTAAAACTACTTCGTGCAGTTCAGTTCGGAGAGATTCAACGATTGGGAAGTAGCAATAGCATAAAAGTAAATGTTAGAATTCTTGCTGCAACTCATCGCAATCTTGAAGAAATGATAGTGGATAAAGAGTTTCGAGAGGATTTATATTATCGCTTAAATGTAGTATCGGTTAGGCTACCTAGCTTGCGAGAGCGTAGGGGAGACATCCCATTATTGATTGAGCATTTTATAAAAAAGTTTTCAGCACTCAACGGAAAATCTGTTGTCGGAATTGATCTTGATGCGTTAGATAAATTAATGAAATATAACTATCCTGGAAATGTGCGAGAACTTGAAAACATAATTGAGCACTCAGTTATTTTTAGTAGGGGAGAAAATATTGCAATTGAAGATTTACCATTGCAAGTTGAAGTTTCATCAGATAAATTAATTATAGACCCTAAAAATTTGGATAATGAGTACGATGAAAAAATGAAAACTTTTGAAAGTGAAATGATTAAAGAAGCTCTTAAAAGAACGGACGGAAATCAAAGTGCAGCAGCACGTATTCTAAATATTACAGAAAGGCATTTGCGTTCTCGCTTAGAGCGGTTGGGGTTGAAAAAGAAAAATTAAAAATCCGATTATTGACACCTATTCCTTCTAAATTTTAATGTACAATTACTAACGCATTCATCTTGTTATTCCTAAAATATTTTGTTGTAAGATTCGTATAATGTAAACCATACATTCGTTAAATTCTCTAAGTTTTAATAAAATTTACCCTAATTTTACAATTAGTTTTTATAGATTTTTCGTATATTTCAAACTTATTTAAAAAGTGGTATTTAAATTGAAAAAAGAAAAAATAATTGTAACTTCGGCACTACCTTATGCAAATGGAAATATTCATTTAGGACATTTGAGTGGAGCATACTTACCTGCTGACATTTTTGTTAGATACAACCGTTTAATAAATTCCGATATAGTTTATGTTTGCGGTTCCGATGAACATGGTGTTCCTATAACCATAACGGCTGATAAAGAGAATCTTACTCCGCAAGATATTATAAACCGTTATCACGAAAATAACAAAGCTGCGTTTGAAAAATTTGGAATGAGTTTTGACATTTACTCGCGAACAAGCATTCCTACGCATCATAAAACTGCACAAGAGTTTTTTTCTAGTTATCACAAACAAGGTATTTTATCTGAGAAAAAATCACTCCAATTTTATGATGAAGAAGCTGGAATGTTTTTACCAGATAGATACGTTGAGGGAACTTGCCCAAAGTGTGGATTTGAAGAAGCACGTAGCGATGAATGCGAAAGATGTGGCGATTTATACGACTCAAGCGAATTGGTAAACCCAAAAAGTAAAATTTCTGGAGGTTCTCCGCAGTTAAAAGAAACTTCGCATTGGTATTTCCCACTTGGAAAATATCAGGAACGACTTGAGGATTATATTGATAAAGCCAACACAAAATTTAGTTGGAAAAATAATGTTCTCCAATACTGCAAAGGATGGTTCCAAGATGGATTAAAAGATAGAGCCGTAACTCGCGATTTAGATTGGGGAGTAAAAGTCCCATTAAATTCATCCCCCGATAAAGTGCTTTATGTTTGGTTTGAGGCAGTGCTAGGTTATATCTCTGCAACAAAAGAATTATTTAAGAACACAGAAAAGCCAGATGAATGGAAAAAATATTGGCAAGATGAGAATACTCGTTACATAGCTTTTATTGGGAAGGATAATATTGTATTTCACACAATAATTTTTCCAGCAATGTTAATGGCTTGGAATGATGGAAACGATGATAAATTTGTACTACCCGAAAATGTTCCTGCAAACGAGTTTCTAAATTTTGAGGGAAAGAAATTTTCTAAATCTCGTGGATGGGGAATTGATGTAAATGAATTTCTCGAAATATTTCCACCTGATTCTTTACGCTATACGCTTGCAGCAAATGCACCAGAAAATAAGGATACAGATTTTCAGTGGAAGGAGTTCCAAGCAAAAAATAATTCTGAGTTGGCAGATATTCTTGGCAATTTTATAAACAGAACTTTCATTTTTGCAAAAAAACATTTTGACGAAAAAGTTCCAGAAAGGGGTGAGCTTGAAAAGATTGATGAAGATATGCTCTCTACACTTGCAGAAGCTCCAAGTAAAATTGGAAAGTTATTAGAGCAATACAAAGTTAAAGATGCAGTTTCTGAAATGATGAATCTTGCTCGTGCAGGTAATAAATATTTTAATGATTCTGAGCCGTGGGTGAGTGTTAAAACAAATAAGGAGAGAACTGCAACAACAGTAAATATTTGTTTGCAAACAATTTTTACATTGGCAGAAGTCTTTGCCCCAGTTATCCCTTTTTCTTCGGAGAAAATTTTCAAAATGTTAAATATTGAAATTGGGGATTGGAATGAAAGTGGTAAAAGAGAATTTAAAGTTGGTCATCAACTAAACAAATCGGAAATATTATTTCCAAAAATAGAAGATAAAACTATTGAGACCGAAATTTTAAAATGGAGTAATCCAGCAACCTTTGAAGAGGAAGTAGAAGAGGAAGAGGAGCAAGTTCCAGAAATAACTTTTGATGACTTTATGAAAGTAGATTTAAAAGTTGCTAAAATTATCTCAGCAGAAAAAGTTCCTAAAAGCAAGAAGTTGTTAAAACTAAAAGTAAAAATTGGAAAGAGCGAAAGGCAAGTGGTTGCTGGTGTTGCTCAAAGTTACGAGCCAGAAAATATTGTTGAAAAAAAAGTGGTAGTTGTTGCAAACTTAAAGCCAGCAAAACTTTTTGGAATTGAATCGCAAGGAATGATTCTTGCAATTGAAGATGAAACTGGAAAACTAAATATTGTGGAAGTTGACGATAATCTTAATTCTGGATTAAAAGTAAGGTAAATGAGTATTAAAAAACTTGCTTCACGAAATAGAACAATTCAAATTACTAAAGATGATTTTACAACTTTTGGAAAACGACTTATAAATTTAAAGAGTAATATTTCTTTAAGTAATCTTATTAATACAACAATTAATCAAGATATATTTAAGGCAATTGAGTTTTTGCCAAATAGTTTTATTGACCTTTTATTTATTGACCCGCCATACAATATGAATAAAAAATTTGGTGCCTCAAAGTTTAAGGAAAGCTCAGTAGAAAAATACACAGAATGGTTAGACAACTTAATTTCTAAGTTGGATAGATGCTTAAAACCAACGGCATCAATTTATATTTGTGGCGATTGGAAATCATCAACCTCTATTCATCAAGTAATGGAGAAATATTTTATTGTAAGAAATAGAATTACTTGGGAACGTGAAAAAGGACGCGGAGCAAAAACAAATTGGAAAATGAACTCGGAAGATATTTGGTTTGGAACAAAATCGGGCAAATATGTTTATAACCTAGATGCTGTTAAATTAAAAAGAAGAGTTATTGCACCATATAGAACAAAAAGTGGGAAACCAAAGGATTGGGATGAAACAGATGACGGACAATTTCGTTTAACATACCCATCCAATTTGTGGAGTGATATATCCATCCCATTTTGGTCTATGCCCGAAAATACTGAGCATCCAACGCAGAAGCCAGAAAAATTATTAGCAAAATTAATTTTGGCAAGTAGCAAAATTGGTGATATTGTTTTCGATCCGTTTCTTGGTTCTGGAACTACATCGGTAGTTGCAAAAAAACTGGATAGAAATTATCTTGGTGTTGAGTTGGATGAAAACTTTGCAGTTATTGCAGAAAAAAGACTTGCAATGGCTGAAGAAAACAATTCCATACAAGGATATGTTGATGGTTTGTTTTGGGAAAGAAATAGTTTGAATTTGCAAAAGAATAAAAAAAGAATAATTAAGAATTGAAATTCTTGTAACACAGATTGGTACTTAGTTTATCGAAGTATAGTAATTTGTATTATACTTAATATTAAAAAAGTAAATAAATAATAAATTTTATTTTAAAAAATAATGGAGGATTAAAACCAATGCGAATAGTATTGAAAATGTTAATGATTACGATAGCTGGAGTTATTTTAACTTCTTGTGCACCTAAACATGCCGATATAGTTGTAGCAGATTTTGGTGAAAACAATATAACTCTTGGTGAGTTTGAAAAAGCATATGCAAAAAATGTTGGTGGAATTGAGGTTGCAGAAAAAGATTCAATTAAAAATTACGAGAAATTTTTAGATTTATATGTAACATATAAAATGAAGCTACGTAACGCTTATGTTCGCGACTATCAAGACGATGAAGAATTAACTGATGAATTAAACGATTATAAAGAAAAAGTTGGTGTTAGCTACATTGAAGAGAAGCAAATAGTTTCTCCAGGATTGAAAAGATTTTATGATGAACGCAGCGAAGAAGTTCGCGTAAGTCATATTATGTTCAAGATGGGGGCGGATAAAGATGCTATTCAGAAAGAAGCAGAGGCTGTTTTAGATAGCATAAAAAATGGTAAAACATTTGAAGAAATGGTTCAAAAACATTCGCAAGATAATTTTTCGAAAAAGAACGATGGCGATATTTATTGGTTTACAGCTGGACAAATAATTCCATCCTTTGAAGAAGCTGCATATTCTACTCCAGTTGGAGAAGTTTATCCAAAAGTTGTTAAAACCAAATATGGCTTTCACATCCTAAAAGTAACAGATAGAAAACCACGAAAATATAAAGTTAGAGCTCAACACATTCTTATAAAAGCTGATGGCAATGAGGTTAACGATTCAACAGAAACCGCATTAGCAAAAGCAACAAGAATCCACGCTGAAATTATTGCAGGAGCAGACTTTGATTCTCTTGCAAGAGAGTATTCTGATGACCCTGGCTCTGGTGCAAAAGGTGGTGATCTTGGATTTTTTGAAAGACGACAAATGGTTCAGCCATTTGATGAAGCTGTTTTTTCAATGAAGGTCAATGAAGTTTCCGATCCTGTTAAAACTCGTTTTGGATATCACATTATTAAGCTTAACGAAATAATGGAGTATCCTAAATACGAAGATGAAAATGTGAAATTAAAGGATATGTATAAAAAATCTAGATATCAGTTCGATTATGATAAATATATTAATCAATTAAAAGATGAGTATGGTTATAGCTTAAATAGTAATTTGCTTACAAATCTAGGCGAAAAAGAATCCGAAATTACTTTGTCGAACGATTATTTGGAAAATGAAAAGTATAAAGTTTACAAAGATTCTGTTGTTATTTCATTATCATCAGATGATTATGCTGTGGATTCATTTTTTGAATATCTTTTATCAGAACGTAAGTATGAGAATAAAGCTTTATCGGAAGCTCTACTTAAAAGTGGAGCAAAAGAATATGGCAATCAAATACTCTTAAAAAAGAAAGCAAGCGAATTAGAAAAAACCGATAAAGAATTTGCAAGTTTAATGGATGACTATAAAAACGGAATCTTCATTTTTAAATTGCAAGAAGATGAAGTTTGGAATAAAGTTAAAATTGATTCTGTTAAACTCCGTGAAGAGTATGAGAAAACAAAAGACAAATATATTGTTGAAGGAAAAGTGAATTTTAACGAAATATTTTCTAGAGATAAATCTAAAATTGAGAGCTACTACCAAATGTTAAAAGATGGTGTTGAGTTCGATTCGGTAGCTTATAAATATACAGAAAGACCAGGATTCAAAGCAAAATATGGAAGACATGGTTTTAAAGATGCAAGTGATAGTGAATTATCTAAACAAGCATACACATTAAATGAAAATGATTACTCAGATATTTTTGCAACTGACGGTGGTTGGGCAATTGTAATATTGCGTAAGAAAATTGCAGAACGAGTAAAAACTTACGAAGAAGCATTGCCAGAGTTATCAAGTGCATTTCAAGAATCTGAAAGCAAACGACTTGAAAGTAAATATGTAAATAGTTTGAAAGAATTATATAAACCTAATTACTTTTACGATGAATTAGATAATGCATACAAAGCAGAAGAAAAATAATTCACTTGTTCTTATAATTCTTCTCCTCCTTCTTTTTTCTTGTAAAAAAAAGGAAGAGGAGAATTTTGTTGTAAAAGTTGGAAATTCAGTTTTAACAGAAGCGATGATTGAAGAATCTACAGACTCTTCAAAAAGCAACAAGTTTAGAGAAGAACTTATTCGTGAGTGGATTGAAACAAAGTTAATTTACTTAGATGCTATAAGTAAGGATGTAGTTAGTTCTGATGAATACAATAGAATTATAGACGAAGCAAAGGTTGATGTTGCAAATGCTTTGGCTGTAAAAAAAATGATTTCTAAAAACCCTGTTACTACAACCAATGAGGCTTTAGAAAAATTTTATGTTGAAAATATAAAACTATTTAAGGTTTCATCACCACGTTTAATTTACAATAAAGCAACTTTTTTAAGTAAAGTTATTGCTACTAAATTCCGAAAGATTGCAATTAGTAAAGGTTGGGAAAATGCGGTTAAGTATTTTTCCAATAACAGAAGTCAATTTTCTATTGAAGAGAATAAACTTGAATATCTTTATAATATTCTTCCAGAATATTTTGCTAATCAGATTTTTAAGATTAGTGAAAATGAATTTAGTAAAGTTATTGAAACATCAAAAAATACTTTTGCCGTTGTGCAGATGATTAAAAGGTATTATAAAAACGATGTCTTAGAATTTGATGAAATAAAAGACGAAATAAAAGTAAAGTATATTTCTTATAAGCAAAAAGAATTATATAATAATTATTTAAAAGAGCTTTACAACGAGTATAGTTCTGAAATAAAAAGGTAATGCAGAATATGAAAAAAACAATATTTCTCCTTGTAGTACTACTTAGCCCCATTTTTGCACAAGATGTGTTGGACGAAATAGTTGCAGTTGTTGATAACGAGATTATTCTCAAATCGGAACTAGATTTGCGAATTGGTATTGAAGCTTCGCAAAAAAGATTTGACCCAACAAGTGCCACTGAAAAAAGAAGAGTATTAGATGGAATGATTACTGAGAAACTTCTTTATGCACAAGCCGAACTTGATACTATTGAAGTTTCTGATGAAGAGGTAAGACAGCAGTTAGATTATCAAATGAACTACTTCATCCAACAATATGGTTCTAAAGAACGTGTTGAAGAGACTTATGGAATGAGTATTGAAAAAATTAAGCGAGAGTTTAAGGAAGAGACTAAAAAGAATTTGATGGCACAAAAAGTTCAGCAGCAAAAATTTGGGCAAATTGATGTTACCAGAAGAGAAGTTCTTGAGTTTTATGAGTTCTACAAAGATTCGCTTGGTTTAATACCTGAAAAGTTTACTCTTGGTCATATTTTCATTAATCCTAAAAAGAATTCTAGTGTAAAAGAGAAAGCTAAAAAATTAGCAATGGATTTGTTGGATTCGCTAAGGCATGGTGCCGATTTTGCTTTGCTTGCTACAAAATATTCCGATGACCCTGGTAGCAAAGCACAAGGCGGAGACTTAGGCTCAGTTCAGCGTGGTGTATTTTACCCAGAATTTGAATCTGCTGCCTTTGCACTTGAAGAGAATGCAATTTCGGAAGTTGTTGAATCGCCAGTTGGCTTTCACATAATTCAACTTCTCGAAAGGAAAGGGAACCAGATTCACACTCGGCATATTTTAATTATGATAAAGAGTGATGACCAATCGGATTTAAAAGCTATCGAATTTTTAACCGAGATAAAGGATAGTATCCGCAAAGGGTTTGAAACTTTTGAATATTATGCAAAAAAATATAGCGATGATAAAGAGACTGCAAAATTTAATGGCAAACTTGGCACAATGGAAGCAAGCCAAATGGAGCAACCACTTCTTACAACTGTGTATGGCATGGAGGAAGGAGAAATATCGCCTCCTAAAAAATTAAATACTGATGCTACAAATTATGGATATCATATTGTAAAATTGTACAAAAGAGTTCCTGAACATGTTGCAAATATTGATGAAGATTTTGATGATATAAAAAGACTTGCTCAGTTCAGAAAACGTGAGAAGCTATACAAAGAATGGGTGGAAGAATTAAAATCGCATATTTATTGGGAAATTAAAATTTAGGTGAATCTTGAGTTTAAGTAGCAACAATTCAAACGATGTTCAGTTGGTTGGAAAACTAAGTGAATCTGTAATTAAAATAAAAAATGAAATCCATAAAATTATTGTTGGGCAGGATGAGATTATTGAAAATGCTCTTGTTGCACTACTCTCTGGCGGACATACTTTGTTAGTTGGAGTTCCTGGTCTTGCAAAAACATTATTGATAAAAACTATTGCCGATGTGTTAGATTTAGGTTTTAGCAGAATTCAGTTTACTCCAGATTTAATGCCTGGCGATATTACTGGAACTGAAATAATTGACGAAAACCAAATTACAAAACAACGTGAGTTTAAGTTTATTCGTGGTCCCATTTTTTCCAACATTATTCTTGCAGATGAAATTAATAGAACACCACCTAAAACTCAATCGGCTTTGCTTGAAGCAATGCAAGAACACAATGTTACTGCAATGGGCAATAGTTACAAACTTGATGAACCTTTCTTTGTGCTTGCCACACAGAACCCTATTGAGCAAGAGGGAACATATCCATTGCCAGAAGCTCAGTTAGATAGATTTATGTTTAATCTTTGGTTAGATTATCCTAGCTACCAAGAGGAGATAGCAATTATTAAATCAACAACTTCGGATGTTAATCCTACAGTAGAAAAAGTTGTAACAAAAAATGAATTAATTAGCTTTCAACAATTAGTAAAACGTGTGCCTGTTGCCGATAACGTAATTGAGTATGCAATAAAAAAAGTTAAAGAAACAAGACCAGGCGAAACTGAAAATTCTAAATTAAAAGAATGGATTAGCTGGGGAGCGGGTCCGAGGGCATCGCAATACTTAATTATTGCTGCAAAAACAAAATCAATTATGGATGGAAGATACACGCCAAGCATTGCCGATGTTAAGGCATCACTCATTCCAGTTTTGCGTCATAGAATTATTCCAAACTTTAATGCCGAAGCTGATGGCATTACTTCACTAGATATTATTAACACTTTAATGAACGATTAGCATTTATGAACTTTACACGTCCTACTCTTACTCTGTTATTTATACTATTAATTACTCTTACATTTACTTCTTGTTTCACTGAAGAAAAGGAAAGCAAAAAGGAGGAAGTAATACCTCCGAAGCCCAATATTTATGGGCTGTTTGTGGATTCTCTTACACTGTTTGAAGGAGTTGTGCAGAAGAATGAAACACTCTCTGATATTTTGCATCCACATAATATTACATATAAAAGAATTTCTGAAATAGCCACAATAGCAAAAGAAAAATTTAATGTGCGTAAAATTAATAGTGGAAGGAAATATAAAATATACTCCAAAATAGATTCGGTAGAACGGATGCAATATTTTGTTTACGAAAGTAATCCTGTAAATTATGCAATTGTAGATTTTACAGATTCGGTTATTACTATTAAAACTGGAGCAAAAGAAGTTACAATAAAAGAACGCAAGGCTTCTGGAGTTATTGAAAACTCGTTATATATGACTTTGAAAAAACAAAATATCAGCGATCTTTTAGCATTAAAAATGGCAGAGGTTTATGCATGGCAAATTGATTTTTATCGTGTTCAAGATGGCGACAATTTTAGAGTAATTTTTGAAGAGAAATTTATTGACGGCGAGTTTGTTGGTATAGGAAAGATAAAATCGTCATTTTTTCAACATCGTAATAAAGGCTTTTATGCTTTTTATTATGAGCAGAATGGAAACGGTGAATACTTTGATGAAGAGGGTAACAGTTTACGAAAAGCATTTTTAAAATCGCCATTAAAGTTTGGCAGAATGACTTCAAGTTACAGCAAACGTCGATATCATCCAGTGTTGCATAGGTTTAAAGCACATCTTGGAACCGACTACGCTGCACCAACTGGAACACCAATACACGCTACTGGGGATGGTGTAGTGATTGAAGCAAAGTATAAACGTAACAATGGTAACTATGTAAAAATTAGACACAACGGCACTTATATGACTCAGTATTTGCACATGTCAAAAATTGCAAAAGGTATTAGAACTGGCGTAGCCGTTAAACAAGATCAGGTTATTGGATATGTTGGTATGACCGGGCTTGCCACCGGTCCCCACGTTTGTTATCGCTTCTGGAAAAATGGCGAACAAGTTAATCACAGAGCTGAAAAGGTTAAATCTTCAAACCCAATTTCAAAAGATAATTTGCGACATTATCTAAATAATATCGACTCTGTAAAATCTGTTCTTGATTCCATAAAAGTGAATAAAGAAGAGCCTAATATTATGGGTAATAAAAAAAAATAATTTTCAAATTTAGTAATTATATTGTTAAATTTTAGGATATAAGATTAATAACTTTAGGAGTAACCATTAAAACTAACGAACCAAATATTTATCGAGAAGTTAGAAATGAATTGTTGATAACTCCGTTGCGTTTATTGGCATCATTATTAATTATTGCTGGTGTTTTTGCCCTAATGTTTGAGATTCAGTACTTTGCTGATTTTTCTATTAAAATTTACCTTGGTCGTTTAATTGCAACGGTAATTGGTTTTGGTGTTCTATTTATTACTAATTTCAGTTTCGGAAGGAAACACCCAATTTTTTTGGTACACTTACTTTTAATTACAATTATTTCTTCTTTTGGTTCAATAATTTTGCAAGTTCCAGAATCGGTTTTTATCAATTCACAATTATTGTCACTTATTATTTTTACATCAGCACTTTTTCTTAGTTGGGATGTAAAAAACCAAATTATAGTTGCCATTTATTATAACGTGTTGTTTTCATTATCCATTCTTTTAAATAACGATTCAATATATTTTCTCCCATCATTTTTTGCGGCTTTTATTTTTGTAATATTTATAAGTTTACTTAGTATTATAGCTGCAGCACTTAACTATCAACTTAGAGCCGAGATATTAAAAAAATCTATTGAAGCTAAAAACTATCTCGAAAATGCTTCTGAAGGAATATTTAAAATATCGCCCAATGGTGAATTGCTTTCTGTAAATCCTGCATTTTTCAAAACACTAAAATTTAAGTCAAAAGGTGATATGACAGATAATATGAAATTTTATGAACTTTTTGAAAATAAAAAGGATTATGAAAATTTTATTTCTGAAGCTACTAAAAATGATTTGGTTCAAAGGAAAGAGCTTTTGTTCACAAATTATTTTAAAGAAAATATTTCTGTTATCTTAAATTCCAGAACAATTACTGATAAGAATAATAATGTTACCGCAATTGAAGGAAGTATTCTTGATATTACAGATCGAGTTGAAGCACAAAGGAAAATAAAAGAATATAATGATGAATTAGAAAAGCTAAATAAAAGTAAGGATAAATTCTTTTCAATTGTTGCTCACGATTTGCTTTCGCCATTTACTTCCTTACTTGGTTTCTCCGAAATATTACACAACGAATCTGACACTCTTTCAAAAGAAGAGATAAAAGAATTTTCGGGCGATATAAATACGGTTGCCGTAAAAGCTCACAATTTATTAGAGAATTTATTGAGTTGGTCTAGCATTCAAAGTGGCAGAACTCAGTTTCACCCACAAGAATTTAATGTTTTCCCAATTGTTGAAGATGTGCTTCTATTAAACAAGGGGAATGCTAATAGCAAGGGGATAGAACTAGTAAATGATATTTTGGATGAATTTAAGGTGGTTGCCGATTTTAATATGTTTAATACAATTATGCGAAATTTAGTTGCAAACGCCGTTAAGTTTACAAAATTTGGTGGAAAAATATCAGTTGGTGCTAGTGATTCTGATGAATTTTCAGAGTTTTATGTTCAAGATAACGGTGTTGGAATATCTGATGGAGATATCCAAAAATTATTTAAAATTGATGTTCATCACTCGGAAATAGGAACAAATAATGAAAAAGGCACAGGGCTTGGTTTAATTCTTTGTGCCGAGTTTATTGAAAAACATGATGGAACTATTAGAGTTGAAAGTGAACTTGGAAAAGGTAGCAAGTTTATTTTTACAATTAGCAAAAAATTAAAAATTGCATAGTATTTATATTACTTCATTTATAAATAAAAAAGCTGTAAATTTGTGTCCTTAAAAATGGCGCGTTCGTCTAGTGGTCTAGGACGCTGGCCTCTCACGCCGGTAACACGGGTTCGACCCCCGTACGCGCTACAATGGAATCTAAATTAGTATGACTAAACTATCTACTTCATTGGTAATATCTTTCCTTTTTGTATCCACTTTTTTCCCTCAAGAAATTAAGTACGAGCTATTCCCCAAAGGTCAAAATTTTATGCCTCTTAAAGCATCACATCAAGAGGCACGTATGGGTATTCTCTACTATCCTTCTAACGGATATCTAAAAGTTGATATCGGTAATTCATCCGATTTATTTGCAATCAGTTTTCAGAAAAATGATAAACTAACATTAGCAATCGATTTTATGGCATATGCACTCTCTACAAATTATGCAGGCAAGCGTTTGCAAATTGCTGTACTCGATGGATTTTTTGGAGGGCATACAGCCTATCGGTTGAGTTACAACAAAAGAAATATATTAATGCGGTTCAGAATAATTCATAATAGTGCACATTTTGTTGATGGGCTTTGGGATGTTGCAACAGATGATTGGATAGGCGAGGATAGACCAATTCCGTTTACGCAAGATTTTGGCGAGCTAACAATTGCAGATGAACACTTTCTTAATTTTGGCAATCTAAAATATTATGGAAGCATTGCATACGCCACAATGGTTAGACCTGGCGAATTAGAGAAGTGGTTTTTCAATGCTGGGTTAGAGGTAAACTCGGATAAAATTTTTGGAAAAGTTTTACAGAAACCTGTTAATTTATTTTTTTCTTCACACAATGTTTTTGCTGGCAAACCCAATTATAGATTAAGCACACATAATATTTTGGGTATTAAGTTTGGCGAGTGGAATGGAAAGGGATTGCAATTGTTTTTTTCCTATTATTACGGAAATCATAAGTTTAGTGAATATTATTTCAAACGTGTTAGCCAATTTGGAATTGGTTTTACAATAGATTTCTTCGGCTAAGTTTTAGTTATAACTTGACAATAACTTTTTCAAAATTAGAGGTAAATATGAAAGATATGCCAGTTTGGTTTAATATTTGGTGGATAATAAATATATTTGTTATAGTTGTGTTTTTTTTATATTGGTATTCAAATAGATTAAAAGTCAAAGTTAGTTAAAATTAGGGAGTGTAAAAAGTTTTGTGTAAATGGATAAAATCCCTCTGAAGCGGAGCGGAGCTTCAGAGGGATTGAAAAAAAATATTGACTTTATTTGGGGTCGTTTTTGATGTTGTCGTTTATAAAAAAGTGTCAAAATAAGTCAGGTTATTTTTAATACCTAAAAAACTAAAACGAGAAAGATCGACTATAAAACTATTGCTAAATGAGTTATAGTTTAGTTTCGAAATGATAAATTGTTAGAATCGACTCAACGAG
>CAMZLW010000147.1 GCA_947311785.1 uncultured Ignavibacteriales bacterium
AAATTCAAGAAGTGAAATCTGTTGGTAGAGGTTATAGAACTTTTAAGAATTTTAGAAGTGCCATACTATTTTTCCATGGGAACTTAGACCTTTACCCACAACAATAAGGGTAGAACCCTAAATTTAATGTTACATTTTTAGGAAAAATCTCACCATTTTTTCGTAAGCCCCAATATTCAAATTTCTGTTCTATACCCTCAAAGGCTTTTGCCACAGAATTCATAACCATATTTAAATCGTTTTTACCAGGTGCACTAATAAATTCAGGTGTTTTCCCAATAAAATCGGCTCTGCTGTAGCCATACATTTTTTCGGCACCAACATTAACATCAATAAATTTTCCTTCTTTATTTTGTAAATATATTGCATCCGATGTACTGTTAAAAATGCCTCTATAATTTTCTTCTCGTTGTTTAATTTCTTTTTCTATTAGTTTACGTTCAGAAATATCCCTTATACTTCCTTGCCCAACAAGTTTTCCGTTTAGCGTTACTATTTTTCCATTAATTTCTACATCTATTAAGTGTCCCTTTTTGTGAATCACTTTAGTATTAAAGTTCTTTATCTCTTTGTCTTTAAAAACATGAGCTAACTGAACTAAATAATTAGGAACTTCATTTAACGGAACAAATTTGGTAAAGGATTTTCCTATAACTTCTTTGGTAGTATAACCTAATAAATGAACACCCCCCTCATTAAAAAACAATATTTTCCCTTTTCCATCAACTACAAAAATAACATCCATAGTTGACTCTGAAATTAATTTATATTTTTCTTCACTTTCAATTAATTTCTCCTCGTTCGTCTTTCGGTCTGTTATATCAAAACTAACTGCCGATACGCCAGTAATTTTTTTCTTTGAAATAATTGGATTTAGAAAAACTTCAAAATGTCGTATCTCTCTATCAATTTTTTCAGAAAATTCAAAAGTAACCCTCTCCCCTTTTAGTGCAGCATCATATTTTTCTTTCCAGAAATGAAACAAATCACCAGTTAATAAATCTAAGGCATTTACCCCTTTTTCTAATTTTATTTTATATGCTTTTAAGTATTGTAATTTGAAGTGGTCGTTAAAAACAATATATCTATAATTAGAATCAATAGACCAAATTGATTCGTTTCTATTATTTATAAGTGTTTCTAAGTTAGATGCATATATTTCGCTTTTCTTTTCTGCTCTCATATTCTTAGTATGGTCTTTGTAGATAACAATAATATTGTCATTTTCTAATTTGTAAACAGAATTTTCGCACCACCCCGAAATACGACCGTCTGAATAAAATGAGATAGGATGATTTTGTGGTTCTCCTGTTCTCCAAACTTTTTGCAAAACCGACAATAATCCAAATTCTACAACAGCAGGAAATACTTGAGTAACTTTTTTACCAATTACATCTTTTCTTTTTATTTTTTCTAATTTTTCAGCAACACTGTTAAAATCAACAAATTCGAAATTTTCACCATTATCAATAGCCCTATATACTACAATAGCATCGTGAGTATTAACAAACTGGTTATAAATGTTATTGTTTTTTGCCTGTGAAGTTTTTATTGAATTGTTTTTTAACTCTGTAATAAGATTTTTTACTTCAATCGTATTAACTTTATCCTCTTCCAATAGATTTTCTAGTAAACTAAGAATTCTATCATTTAACTCTTCAAATTTTTCTTTTTTGATTTTCATATATCAATAATTAATAGTTTAAGATGAGTTTATATAAAATTAGTTTCTTCTTTTGGATAATGGAAATTAGACTATATTATTATAAAAATCAAGAGGTAAAGTGTTCGGGATGTTGTAGTAAATTCAAACACCCGGCAAACTTATTGACAAAAATATTATTTTGAAAATTGCTAAAAACAAAAATGAAATAACCATTGGATAAATAGAAATTATAAGATTTCTTTTACCCAGTAAAGTTTGAAGTACAAGACTATAAAACTACAAAAAGGATAGCAATTATGGGTGAAAAGATAATTCCGTCAATAACAATAGGTTACAAATATATTTTTAGACGCTTTTCCTAAAATTATCTAATATGAAAACCAGTAAACTGGTTAAGTATGTAGTTGTTTTTTATCAATCAACTACTTAAGAGGTTGTGTAAAAACTAAAAAATCGTCATGCTGAATTTTTACGCTGAGTTCATCTAAGTGCATTTCAGCATCTCTTTTTGTAACATATTTCAACTTTTGAGATTCTGAAACAACTTCAGAATGACTTTTCGCACAGCCGCTTAAGTAGTTGGTTAATAAGAGCTTAGACTACTTTAACCGTTTCAACAGTTTTTAATGTTCGGCTATAATTGCTACAAAAAGGCTACTCCTACATTCAAAATCTCTCTTTATTTTAATAATTTTTCTAAGTATTGCTGTAAATTAAAATCACTACTTAATTTTTGTTTAAATTTGGAGTACAAAAGATTAAAAAAATATAATAAGGTAAAATAATGGATAAAATAACAAATGTACTTGCCGAACGCTACGCTTCTGTAGGAATGAAAAATATTTGGTCGCCAGAAGGACGCATTATTCTCGAAAGAGAATGGTGGATTGCGGTAATGAAAGCACAAAGAGAATTAGGTCTTGATATACCCGCCGAAGCAATTGCGAGCTACGAAAGCGTAAAAGAGAATGTAAACTTAAATTCAATAGATGCACGCGAACGTATTAGCCGCCACGATGTGAAAGCACGCATCGAAGAATTTTGCGAACTTGCTGGCTATGAGCATATTCACAAAGGAATGACAAGCCGAGACTTAACCGAAAATGTTGAACAACTGCAGGTTTTTCGCGGATTAAATTTATTGCTAGAAAAAAGCATAACTGCGTTAATACGAATTTCAGAAAAAGCAGAAAAATACTCCAATTTAATTATTGCTGCTCGCACTCATAATGTTGCCGCACAACCAACCACCTTGGGGCGACGCCTTGCAATGTTTGGCGAAGAATTGCTGTTTGGTGTTAATCAACTTCAATCGTTAATTAATAATTATCCTGTTCGTGGTCTTAAAGGTGCGGTAGGAACTCAAGTTGATCAGCTAACACTTTTTAACAACAATTCATCAAAAGTAAATGAGCTGGAAGAAAAACTACTTAAACATCTCGGAATAAAAAAATCACTTCATACAGTTGGTCAGGTTTATCCACGTAGTATCGATTTTACAACGGTATCGGCTCTCTTTACTCTTGGAAGTGGGATTAGCAGCTTTGCAACCACACTAAGAATTATGGCTGGAAACGAAACAGCCTCCGAAGGATTTGCAAAAGGGCAAACGGGTTCCTCTGCGATGCCACATAAAATGAATAGTCGTTCGAGCGAAAGAATAAATGGTTTCCAAAACATACTTGCTGGATACGTTACAATGACGAGCAATCTTTCAGGTAACCAATGGAATGAAGGGGATGTTGCATGCTCGGTTGTTCGTCGCGTTGCTTTGCCCGATAGCTTTTACGCAATTGATGGAATGATAGAAACGTTTCTAACAATAATTGAGCAGATGGAAGTATTTGAGCCAGTAATAGAAAAAGAGAATACCCACTACTTTCCATTTTTATCATCAACAACATTTTTAATGGAAGCAGTAAAAAAAGGAATTCCACGCGAGCAAGCCCACGAAGTAATTAAAGAGCATGCCGTTGCTACTGTTAGAGATATGCGAAATGGCGTAATTACTAAAAATGATTTATTAGAAAGATTAGTGGAGGATGGAAGATTAGATTTATCGTTGGATGAATTGCAAAACATAATGTCTAAAGCTGATGAACTTATTGGAAATGCGAAAGAACAGATAAACCAATTTGCAGAGCAGGTATGTGTTTTAGAAAAGAGATTTCCTAACGCTAAAGAATATAAGCCAGGAACAATTCTATAACAAACGTAGAGGATGGGTATGCCCATCCTCTACAAATAATTTAATCTTGTTTCTTTTTTTTCTTCTTTGGTTTAAATCCAATTCGGTAAAACGGATTTACTACACTAGATATTACATTTCTTAAATGTGCAAATATTCTTTTTAATGCACGTAAGTAAATTGCAAGAGCCACAGCACCACCAGTAGTAATTGCGGTATCTTCGCCCCTCATTAAAGATTGAATTTTTGCATCAAAGGCTTTGCTCATCCATTTGTATTCTTTCAAAAGATTAAAAGCAGCTTTTTCATCAGAATTTTTGAAGCAGTAAATTGTGCGTCCAAATATATCTTCAACTGCTCTTTCAAGAGTAATTAATTCATCTTCAAAATCACCTGCATGAAGACGTTGGGGATGGTTTTGTGCAATTTCAACAATGTTCTTTGTAAAATCGCCAATACGCTCTAGGTCAATAACAATACTCGCTAAAACCATACCTGAGGAAAGTTCCTCGGTACCAGACATTGCAAGATGGTTAAAAACATCTTTACGTACCTCGCGTTGAAATTTATTTATTTTAGAATCTTGTTCGTTAATATCATATTCAAATTTATTTGAATCAGATTCTCTTAAAACCTTTTTGGCTACTTTGAACATTTCATTTGTAATGTCTAACATTTCATACGATTGCTCAAACGCCCTTTCCATTAAAGAGTTAGATTGAAACACACTTAAAATTTCTTTAATCATTTTTTACCTCACTCGACTATATATATTACTAATACCGGTATAATAAAGAAAAGTATTAAAACATACAAAACCGGTATTAGTTTATTTTTTATTGAATACTCTGCAAACTTATCTGCTAAGAAAAGGGGCACTCTCTTTAATGGCCACCAAAATATTATTCCAGAAATATTAAAAAGAAGATGAGCAAACGCCACCGTTAAAGCTGCTACATTACCAGTTAATAAAGCTGCAAGAATTGCTGTTACAGTTGTTCCTATATTTGCACCTAAAGTATATGGAAAAATTTGAACCAAAGTAAGCAAACCTGCACCTGCCATAGGAACTACAAGTGAAGTTGTTATTGAACTGCTTTGTACCAACACTGTTAATAGCAGACCAACAATCATTGCTCTTGGAGCAGTTTTA
Organism: uncultured Ignavibacteriales bacterium; assembly: GCA_947311785.1. Taxonomy (GTDB): domain Bacteria; phylum Bacteroidota; class Ignavibacteria; order Ignavibacteriales; family Melioribacteraceae; genus 1-14-2-50-31-20. The sequence continues at coordinate 5,008 of CAMZLW010000147.1, forward strand.
AATAAAATTTCATCGAACCAAGCTTTTGCCTTAGATATTATTAATACCTTAAGTGAATCGGTCATATATTTTAACGCAGCAAACAACATTGCTAAAGCTATAACAAGGGCAATCCACTTATATAAACTACCATCGCCTAATCCAGATTTTAGTTGGGCAATTAAATACTTTGAAACAGGTTTTGTTATTGCCTTTACTGGACTTAAGAACTTAAGACCACCAACATTTTGAAACTCTTCAGCTAAAAAAGCCGAGGCTTTTCCAAGAAAATTGGTGTAGTATTGAAGCGGGAAAATTACAATTACAGAAAGGAAATTAAAAAAATCATGAACTGTTGCGGCTGCAAATGCACGCTTAAACTCGTTGCTTCTGTTTATTTGCGGAAGCGATGCAATTGTGTTAGTAATTGAAGTACCAATATTTGCACCCATAATTATCGGTATTGCATTAGGAATATTCAATGCACCACCAGCAACCATCCCTACAACTATTGAGGTTGTAGAAGAAGAAGATTGTATAATAGAAGTTGCAAGTATTCCAATAAATAATCCCACTAGAGGGTTTGCGGTAGTCTGCAGTAAGGTCTTAGCAAAATCTTTGCCAAATAACTTCATAGAGTCGCCCATTAGTTCGAGACTTAAGAAGAAGAGATAAAGAAAAAAGGCTAATTTAATGCCCGCAACCAAATTAGGATAATCTTTGCTAAACTGTTTTAACTTTTTCATTTTACCATTTATTAAATATATATATCTATGAAATATTAGATTATAGATTTTCAATATCAACAACTTAATACAAACTTAACAATTATTTAACATTAGCATCTTAATTATTGATGGAGAGAATTTACAGATGAGTTTTCACAAAGTGATACCTTAGGTGCAATTAAGAAAGTATATTTTATCCGCAAATTGACTGTCAATAAGAAATAACTATTCAAACTATGTTACGATTTGTAGCGTAGATTGATTAGCAAAGCGGTCAATTTGAGAATGCTGTATTACATAAAAACGAAAACGATAAAATCTACTATAAAACTATTTTCAAAGGCATTATAGTTCAGTTACGGAATTAAAAATTGTTAGAATAGACTCAATGAGAATTTATTGAAATATCAAACAAACCAATCCTCTATTTTTAATGTTTAACCGTAAACTTATTACCCCTTATAAACAAAGGGTACTATTCAAATTATCGTCATAAAATATTCATGAGTAAGCAGAAGCACACAAAAGAACGACAGAAAATTTGTCATCTTAATATCTATGTATGGTAGCCTGATTAATAAGTAAATAGCTCTTTTTTAATCGTGGCAGATTCTATACACTAATGTGATTTTGGGGTTTCCGAGAATTACCAACTGCCATTTGTTACTCAACATAAGTCAGCTTGGACGTTTATAATACCTTCAGCGGTAGGTTTAAAATTTAAAAGCCCTAATTCAGTTGAAAAAGGGCTTTTTGTATTCTGGGTGGAGAGTGAGGGATTCGAACCCCCGAAGGGCGTAAACCCTTGCTGGTTTTCAAGACCAGTGCATTCAACCAGACTCTGCCAACTCTCCATGTTCAATGGAACAATCTCATAAAATGAGGATACAAATATTACAAAATTATCTAAATAATTCCAATCTATTTTTAAAAATAATCAGCCCCCCCTTATCTTAATGGCACTAACATAAGCAATTACGTATATTTCCGATATTTACCTTTCTTTGTTCTCCGTGAATATTTTCTAGAGGGTTTTCTTTTCGGAAGAGTTTGTTTTCTAAT
>CAMZLW010000148.1 GCA_947311785.1 uncultured Ignavibacteriales bacterium
ATGCTTATGTTACATCGTTAACAGATAATACAAATGTTTCATTCGGAAATATTGCAGGAAACAACGGAACGGCTACAAGTTCAAACAGTTTTACCGTTGAATTGACAAACAATGTCCCCGACCAACATGTTGTCAGTTTCTCAATTGAAATAACATCAACAAATAAAACAGTTTGGAACGGAACATTTAACCTTACCGTAAACGCACCTGCTCTTACCGTAGGAAATATTACTGTTGACGACAGTGGAAGCGGAAACGATGACGGTATTTTAGACCCGAACGAAACCGCCGATATTATAGTTGTAACAAATAATGAAGGTCATGCAGATGTTACAAATGTAATTGGCAATCTTGCAATTACAGGAACTAATCTTGTGATAAATACAGCAACAACAAGTGCTTATAATTTGGCACAAGGCGGAACGGCTAATGCGGTATTTAATGTAACAGCAAACGATGTTACCGCCGGAACGGGTGAAACTCTTAACTTTACCATGACCGCAGGAGCCGACAACCAATATTCAGCCGGTAAAGATAATGATATAATAATCGGGTTTGTTCCTAACTACGGAACACCCACCGTTACAACCGAAGATGAATATGTTGAAAGAGTTCAGTTTGTTGATATTGATAATACTTCCACATGGACAACCGGAGGTTATGCCGATTACTCATCAACAATTTCAACAGATGTTGAGAAAGGACAAACCTACCCCATTACAGTTAATGTTGGTAATGGTTATACTTCCGATGCCGTTACATGCTGGGTTGATTGGAATTATAACGGAAACTTTACGGATGCCGGAGAAGAGTTTGTTTTAAATTGGAATAAACCTGTGGCATCAGGAAATATAACAGTTCCTACAGATGCACAAAACCGAAACCTTAGAATGAGAATAAGGCTTGTTTTCAGCAGCACACCTGCACCAACCGGAAACAGCTCTTACGGAGAGGTTGAAGATTATACATTAACCGTAACATCACCAACTTCGATAATTGAAAAGGCTTCAAATAGTTTTAATATTTTCCCAAACCCAACAAGCGGTTTGTTTACTATCGTAACCGAGGATAATAGTAAAATTGAAATTTATTCAATAAATGGTAAACTTGTGTATTCAAAACAAGCATCAAATTCGTTAAAAACTCAAATTGACCTAAGTAATAATGCAAAAGGAGTATATTTTGTGAAAATTTCTTCAGAAAAGAAAATAGTAAATTCTAAGCTTATTATACAATAAGGTTATTGTATAACTTAAAAATAAAAAAGGAGCAAATGCTCCTTTTTTTATTTAATCCGCAATAATACTAAATGCATGTTTTTATGCTGTTATAATAAAAAAGCCTACTCATATTTCTTCTGTTATCAACTTAAACCTGCAAGATATAACTTTTTGCTAATTTCGGTAAGTCCAAAATATGTTCTTTTTAATATACATAAGAACTTTTAAATTAAAATACTCAACAAAATTTCACAAGCTAGTAAAAATATATAAATTTGTGTTTTATGTAAAACACCCCTTTTGTTCAAGAAATAAAAACCAAAATGACAGAATTAATTGAAGTTTCTAAATATTTATTGCCCTTAATTGTATTGTTAATAGCAGTGCTTTTAATATTAAAGCATTTTTCAAATAATGAAAATATAAAACAAAAATTTGCAACAATTCAGGCAAACAATAAACTTATTACACCTGTTCGCCTTCAAGCGTATGAACGTATAGTTCTTTTACTTGAGAGAATAAAGCCAGATGCAATGGCTTTAAGGTTACAGAAGCAGAACTTAACGGCTGTACAAATGCAGATTTTATTGCTTGGAACCGTAAGAAAAGAGTTTAACCACAACCTTTCACAACAATTATACATTTCAAACGAAGCATGGGAAATAATTGTTAATGCAAAAGAGCAAATTACAAGACTTATAAATTTAATAGGCACAGAAATGGAAAAAGGAGCAAACTCAGGTGAATTTATAAGGGCATTTATTGAAACCTATAATGATTTTGAAAATAAGCCTATTGAACTTGCTCTATATTCAATAAAAAAAGAAGCTCTCCTATTTTTTGGAATGTAAGTAGATTCTTTTATTAAAGAAGCTTTAAATACGAGTTCAAGGAAGAATATTATATTATAAAGCTAATAATAAAAGCGAGATTTCCTTCGTATAAGTTGTCAATCTTTTATAAATTTGTATCAAATAACAAAAAATGAATAAAACACCAACATATTCTTTTGTTGTTCCTGCATATAATGAAGTAGCAAATGTGTCTGCATTATATAAAAGGGTTAAAACTTTAATGGATAAAGTTAATGATACATGGGAACTTATCTTCATTAATGATGGCAGTACAGATCAAACACTATCAGTACTCTTTGATATTTGCGAAAAAGATAATAAAGTGAAATTTATTGATTTAAGTAGAAACTTTGGACACCAAGCAGCTCTTTCTGCAGGATTAGGCAATGCAAAAGGCAATGCAATTATTTCAATGGATTGCGACTTACAAGATCCTCCGGAAGTTATTCAAGAAATGATAGAAAAATGGAAACAAGGATTTCACATTGTTTATGCAAGAAGAAGAAATTTTAGGAAAGATAGTATTATAAAAAAAGTTGGTTCTAAAATATATTACCGCTTAATGGGAAAATTTACAAGAATTGATATTCCAAAAAACGTTGGGGACTTTAGACTTGTTGACAAAAGAGTTCTTAATGAGGTAAATCAAATGAAAGAACATTCTAGATACTTGCGTGGAATGGTTGCTTGGACAGGTTTTAAACACACATTTGTAGATTATCAAAGACCGGACAGAGAAAAGGGTGTTTCAAACTACACTTTTGGGAAATTAGCAAAACTCGGGATGGATGGGGTCTTTAATTTTTCAATGTTGCCACTTCGTTTAGGCTTTATTTTAGGCTTTATAAGTATTATTTCAGGGTTTGGATTGCTACTTTATCAAATTTTTGATGTTCTTATAACAGGGGCATATTATCACCTTTATAAATGGCTAGTAGTAATTCTTTTTATTCTTATGGGCTTTATGTTTATGTTATTTTGGGTTATTGGCGAATATATTGGAAAAATTTATGACGATGTAAGACAAAGACCTTTATACGTTATTAATGAAATGATAAATTTTGATTAAATAACCCCCTATGCCAAAAGTTCTCAAAATTTTAATGCTTAATAACGAATTTCCACCTCTTGGCGGAGGAACCGGCACGGTAAACCTTGAACTTTTTAATATTTTTAAAAATAATAAAAATTTAAAAATTGACCTAATTACATCTTCCGGAAATACAAAAAAGGAAATTTTACAATTTTCAGAAAATATTAGAATTATCAAATTCCCTGTCGGAAAAAAAAACATACACCATGCTTCAAATATTGAATTGTTAAGATATGTTTTCAAAGCAAGTCTTGGGGCTTTTAAATATCATAAAAAAGAAAAATACGACTTTATATTTGTTTGGTCTTCTGTTCCTGCAGGATTTCCGGCTTTACTATTAAAATTTTTCACAAAAACACCATACATTGTCCGAGTTGGTGGACCCGATATTCCCGGTTTTGAAAATCGTTATAAATTTATTTATAAAATCATTTCACCTATTATAAAATTAATTTGGAAAAAAGCAGAATTTCTTACAGTAAAATGTAAAACAGAAAAAGAAATGATTAAAGCTATAAACGATAAACTTATTATAAAAACAATTTACAACGGAGTTGATGACAAAAATTTTACACCTCAAAACAAAAATATTTCAGAAAACTTAAAACTAATTTGCTCTGCAAGATTAATTAAAAGAAAAGGACAATACACATTAATTGAAGCGATTTCAAACTTAAAAAAACAAGGAATTACAATTTTTGTAGATTTAGTTGGAAATGGCGATGAAAAAGATGCATATATAAAATTTGCAAATAAAAAAAATGTTTCTAAACAAATTATATTTTCAGGCTATGTTCAAAGAGAAGAAATGCCAGAAAAATATAAAAATGCAGATATTTTTGTTTTACCATCTTTTAATGAAGGTATGAGCAACGCTCTTTTAGAAGCAATGGCATGCGGTCTGCCTGTTATTGTTACAAATGTTGGAGGAACAGAAGAATTGGTTAATAAAGAAAACGGATTTGTTTTTCATGCTGGAAATGTAGATGAACTTGTTAAAATTTTAAAACATCTTCATTTCCAGCATGAAAAACAAATCCGTTTTCTTTATTAACCAATTCTTCTGTTCCTCCAACATTTGTAACAATAA
>CAMZLW010000149.1 GCA_947311785.1 uncultured Ignavibacteriales bacterium
GACTGTTACTTTGTCAACTTTCCAATCACTACCAAAATTTAATAATAAATTAAAAAAATCCTCTGAAAACACGGCACACCTTTTTTAATGCAAATTTACTAATTCCACAACAATAAGGGTAGAACCACAAATTATTTACATATATACATTGATGGCGTTGATGTTTCAAATTTTAGCTTGAATGGTTATGCATTAACAAGCGTTACTAACAACCTATATATAGGGAATAATGGTAATTCTGGAAACTATCTCAATGCAAGCATTGACGAAGTTCGCTTGAAAAATGTTGCAGTTAACCCAAGTGATTTGAAAAGTTCGCGATTAGATGCCCCATATACAACTGATGCAAATACAGCCGCATTATTTCATTTTGATGAAGGTTCTGGCTCTGTAACTACAAACACAGCTTCAGGTGTGGATGCTCGCTTAGGTTCATTAACAGTAGGAGATGCAGCAGAGCCAACTTGGAGAGCATGGAATTTTGTTTCTGGTGGAGAACTACCACTTGCTCCAATAACTATTGATGGAACATTTGATGGTGAATCATTTTGGGGAACACCCAATGCTACTGCTGATGGAGTTGCTGGTTGGAATAGTGTAAATTGTGAAAAGCTATATGTGGCTTACGATAATGATTATGTTTATTTTTCGGCAACACTAACCGGTGCTGCTCTTAATTGGAGTAGAGCAGGATTTGTTATTAATACAGTTGCTGGTGGTGGCACAAGTGACCCCTGGGGTGCGGCGGTTACTTATGGGCATACAAATTTGCCAGATTTTCTATTGATAGGAAGACTAGGCAACACAAGTAATTGGGCAGAAATTAGAACTTGGAATAGTGGTACTACTTCTTGGGACGGTAGTGGAACTAATGTATATAGTAGTGAAATGAATTGGAATGCTGGTCTTACTTATGTTGAAGGAAGAATTCCTCAATCAACTCTTGGCAACCCTGGTACTGCTGATGTTCAATTTTATATTAGTGGTAACAACGAGACTGAGCATGGTGTATTTGATGCTGTTCCTGATGATGAAGTGATGACAGCTTGGAATAATCCAACTACATTAGATAACTATGAAGCCAATATTCCTGCTCCAGTAGAACTAACCTCATTCACAGCTTCTTCAACTGGTTCTGCAACCGTTTTAAATTGGGAAACAGCAACAGAAGTAAACAATTACGGCTTTGAAATCCAAAGTTCAGTAGGACAGAAATCTTTTCTGTCCATTGGTTTTGTAAACGGACACGGAAACAGCAACACACCACAAAGCTATAGTTTTGTTGCAACAGACGGAGCAAAACAGTACCGCTTAAAACAAATAGATACAGATGGTAGTTTTGAGTATAGCAATGTAGTAGAAGTAGAAGCAAATTTGAGTTATAAATTATATCAAAATCATCCAAATCCTTTTAACCCAACAACACAAATTAACTTCTCAATTCCAGAAGCATCAAAAGTATCTATTACAGTATTTAATGCTTTAGGACAAGAAGTTGCAGAGTTGGCAAACAGAGAATTTGCAGTAGGAAATCACACAGTTAATTTTAATGCATCAAACTTAACAAGCGGAATTTATTTTTACAGAATGAACTCGGCTAATTTTTCACAAACTATGAAGATGTTGCTATTGAAATAAATATCACGTTAGTGATGATTTGTTTCAATACAATCCCGTTTACGGGGCTGCTCATTAAATAATAATAAATGGACTTTGCACAATCATAAATTTAGTGTCATTCCCCGCAGAGCGGGATTTAAAACCCGCATGGTTCTAGCGGGAATCTTATTCTGTAAATTTGTGCAATAGATTTACGCATAAATCAAATAATTTATCAAAATAAATATTGGAGTAACAGAATTGTTACTCCAATATATTAAGAGAGTTTTCAATGAATGTAATTCCTTTGTTTAAAGATATAGAAGAATCGAAAGATAGAATTAATGATATAGAAGTTAGTATTCCATCAGATTGGTGGGAATCTAGTAATTCGTTAAATTATAGTCAAAAAAGGGATTCCCCAATCTATGAATTTAAGGAGAAGGAAGTTCCAAAATTTGCAACAACTCCAGGATGGGATATTGCAAAAGGGGATTATCGCGTTAAAGAGTCGCGTGCCGAAACTCACGACTATGTTTATTATAGAGATCTTAAAATAAAATTATTGAAATACTCAGTTTATCCAGTAGTGGTAATTACAATGCTGGTAATTTTTAAGCTATCCGATATTTTATCAAAAATGTAGTTTATTACTCGGTAATAATTTGCAAAAAACATTTACATTTTTTCAGCAAAAGCTAAAATATGTCCATCGTGATTTATTGAATATGCAACTCTATCGCCCCAATCCATTTCTGCAAATTCTCTAATCTCTGAAGCTCCAAGTTGAATAGCTCTTTTGTGAAAAGGAAGAGCATCTTCAACCGAAAAATAAAACTCAGTTTGAGGAAGTGCTTTTCTATTTTTCTGTTGCTCAAAATCTTTTCCAAAAAGTTTTTCTAAGCTACTAATTGGCATTATTCCAAGAGTTGAACCATCGGGTAATTCAAACTCGCACATGCCAGGTACATCAAGCAGTGGCTTAATATTAAAAAGAAGTTCATAAAACAATTTTGTTTTTTCTAAATCTTCAACGTAAATAATAAAGTATGTTTTCATATTATCCTTGGTTAAGTTCTTTCAAAGTAGAGCCTTCTCATTGTAATAAATATAGTATTCATTACATATTGTTGAAATTAAAAGCCCAACTTTTATGTTACATTTATATTTTTTACAAGTGTAATAATACAAATTTGAAAATAGACTTAATGAAGGCTTTGCATAACCTAACAATATGCGTCATGCTGTGCTACACTGAGGCTCGCGAAGTGAACTTGCGATGCACTGAACTTGCTGAAATATTGAAGTGTTTCAGCATCTATTTGTAAGAGTTAAGCATTACCATTTAATCTTGATTATTACTCTCCACTCAAAAAGCTAACGACAAAGAAATTAATGGAGTATTATTAATTCTTGGGTCAACTTCATTTTGCTTATGTAAATCAGTAATAAACTTCCCTGTAAAATATCCAACAAAAGCACCAAGAAAAACATCCGAAGCCCAATGGTGATTTTGATACATTCGTGATGATGCTGTTAAAAGTGCTGGAACAAATGCTAAGACTTTTAAATAATTATTATTAGTATTTGCAGCAAGCACAGTGGATAAAGAAAACGCAATAGTGGTATGCCCAGAGGGAAGCGACCAATTGGAATTTGTAAAGGAGAAAGGAGCAAATGTTGATGCACTACTTTCAGTACTTGGACGAGCACGACCGAACATTATTTTTAATCCACTTGTTACCGAAACAGAATAGATGAACGATTGTCCTATTTCAAATCCAAGTTTTCTTGTTGTTTCATCATCAGTAGAAATACCGTGCAATAAAAGAATGCTACTTAAAGCAAGTGAAGGAATAGGCTCACCCCAATACCTACCAGCTTCCATAAGCCAATTGTTTTTGTTGGAATTTATTTTACTGAACTCATTTTTAATGGAATAATCGAATTGTGTTAAGGTAAAAGTTCCAGCAGCAATAAGTCCAAAAGTAAGAATGTCGCTTTTATCCCAATGAATTGGGGCTGAAAAGTAATCTCCAGTTTCATTCCCAAATTGTTTCCAATCATAATTGTTTTGCGAATAGACTAATATTGGAAAGAGTAAAAGTGATATAAAGAATAAATGTATATTTATACTTCGCATTCTTTTTTGTTAATCTTTTTTGCTTGAAGTATAATGGATTATTTCTGCATTTTCTATTGTTATTAAACCACCATTATTTGCTTCTTCAAAAATGCTTTTAACTATTGGAATATAGCTTTCAATTTTTTCTTTGCTATCAATAATTTCAATTATAAGGGGCAAGTCATCAGATATGGTTAATATTTTGGAAGTATGCACAATACTGCTTTTCCCAAATCCCATTAACCCCTTGTAAACAGTGGCTCCAGCAAGATTTGCTTCACGTGCAGATGTTACAATTTTTTCGTAAATATTTATGTGCCCAATTTTTGCAGATTCTCCAACAAAAATTCTTAGTAGTTTTGCGTTTGCTATGTTCTTCATTTTTACCTCGTTAATAGATATCCAATATAAATACCAAGCAGTGTTATCAGCACATTAACTAAAACATTTATTCCTGCTAAAAGAAATTCTGTATTTTTAATTAGATTAAATGTTTCAAAGGAGAAAGTGGAAAATGTTGTAAGTCCGCCACAAAAACCAACTCCAATAAACAATTTCATCGAGTTGCTAAGGTTCATCTTGTCTTCAAATCCAAAAATAAGAATTCCAAGAATAACACTACCCAAAATATTTACGGTTAAAGTTCCGTACGGAAAAAAGACAGGTAAAACTTTAGCAATAAAATTTGAAATCCAAAATCGTAAACTTCCACCGAGACCAGCTCCGATAGCAACTATTAAATACTTCATACAAACTCATTTTTATTTTAATAGCAAATTACAAAAAATGAATGATTCTTGTAACTATTTTGATTTTAATTAGTCTAAACTTGAGATAACAAAAAAAGGAGTAAACGATGAAAAAAAATCAAGCAACCAAAAAGTTTTTAATTCTTTCAATATTTACAATTGTGGCGTTACTATTAAATATTACATCTGTTTTTGCTGAAGGAAAGATACTACACGAAAAAAAATACTCTGTGGAAAAGGATGAAATTCTATTAGTAAAATTTATTTCGGCTGATATCAAAGTAAGTAGCTGGGATAAAAATGAAGTGCAGCTTATTGTAAAAGGAAGTAAATCAGTTGACGATAAATTTGAATTTCAGTTTTTGTATGAAGATGGAGTAGTAACAGCTATTGCAGAAAAAAAATCTGATTGGAGTATTTGGAGCTGGTCCAACGATTTTAGCTTAATTGTAAAAGTTCCAAATAAATTTAATTTAGATATTAAAACCTCAGGCGGCGATGTAAAAACAAATAATACTTCTGGCGAGGTTACAATCAAAACTTCAGGTGGAGATATTGAAGTTGAAAACTCAAATGGTTATTTAAGTGCTAATACTTCTGGAGGTGATGTTGAAATTAAAAACTTTATTGGCAATACAGAATTAAAAACTTCTGGCGGTGATATTGTAGTAAAAGATATTGACGGAGATGTTGAGGCAAAAACATCTGGTGGTGATATAGAAATAAATGCAAGTGATGGAAAAATAATAGCTGGAACAAGCGGCGGGGATATTGATATTAAATATGATGGCAAAAATTTTGGAGTTGAGTTATATACATCTGGTGGAAGTATATCAGTTAAACTTCCAAAAGATTTTGCTGCTGATGTAACATTAAAAACTTCTGGTGGAAGTATAAATAATAAGTTCAAAAACTCTAATGCTCGTGAAATTAGCAAATCGAAATTTGAAGGAAAATTTAATGGTGGTGGAAATACTTTAGATGCAAAAACCTCAGGTGGCTCAATTTATGTAAAATAAATTATTGCCAAAGCAACGCTTCGCAGGACAGAAATCTTTTCTGTCCTTTGGTTTTGTGTAAATGTTTCAGTTTATAATGCAGTTAGACAAAAAGTAGGCGAGTTGGTAAACAGAAAAATGAATGCAGAAACTCACAATTTTAAGTTTTTACATAGCCTTAATAGTTGTTAGAAGTTATAAATAATTAAAACTCAATTCAACATTCCACAAGAAAAATTGTAGGGTAGAAGAATTATAAAAGTTCTTACATTTCCAGCATATGAGTCTGTTGGTTATAATTATTACATTACAAACCCTAAAACAACATAAATAAATGTTGTAATTACACCACCAAACAATGCGTATGGTAGTTGTGTTTTAACGTGGTCAATGTGGTCGCAAGCAGAAGCCATTGATGAAATAATAGTTGTATCCGAAATAGGGGAGCAGTGGTCGCCAAAAACTCCGCCACCTAAAGCTGCAGCAATTGTTAGATATACATTTGCATCAAGCCCAACAGCCATAGGCACTCCAATCGGAATCATAATTGCAAAAGTTCCCCAAGATGTTCCAGTAGAGAATGCAATAAAACTTGCAACAACATAAACTACTGCTGGAACAAAGCTTGGTGAAATCCAGACTTTAGAAATTTCGGCAACATACAAACCAGTTCCAAGTTCTCTAGTAACATTACCAATTGCAAAAGCTAGCATCATCAGTAACGCCAAGGGTATTAAGCCACTTATCCCTTTCATCACTAAATCGAAAGTTTCTTTAAAAGTAAATATTTTTTGTGTTGTGTAGAGAATTGTAGCAACTGTAATTGAAATTAAAACAGAATAAAGAACAGAGGTAGAGCCAGACCCTTGCCCAATGGCTTCAAAAATTTGTAGATAAAATGGAAGCTCCGAAATATTAGGAACCTCAGCCCAACCAGTAAAGACAAGCATTAACGGCATCATTCCAACCATTGTAGCTATTGGGATAATCATATTACGTCCGCGTGGTTCAACTCCTTTTTTTGTTTCGAGAGAAATAATATCTGTTGATATCATTGGTGTTGCACCATCATTAAGTAATTTCCCAGTTTTTCTTGTTCGCTCTTCAGCCTTTTTCATTGGACCAAAATCTTTTTTTGATAGAACAATAAATAAAACCATTGCTAATGCAATCATAGGATAAAAATTAAATGGAAACGCTTTTAACATAACTCCAAAAGGATTTTCAAATCCTTGAGCAGCCAGTAAGCCCATTATATAAGCACCCCATGCATTTAACGGAATTAATATACAAGTTGGTGCTGAAATTGAATCGGCAATATATGCTAATTTTTCTCGTGGAATTTTCATCTTGTCAAATATTGGACGAAAAATTGCACCCACTGTTAATACGTTTATACTTGATTCTACAAAAATTAAAACGCCAGTTAACCAAGCTAACACTTGCACAACAACTCGCGAGTTACCAGCCTTTTTCTCTTCTAACTTTTCAACAAGCTTATTTATATTTTTAATAAATCCTTCTACACCGCCAGAGTGTTGGATGAAAACTATCAAAGCTCCAACAAGTGAACTAAACATTATTGTTTTAGTATTGCCACTACTTTTAAATACATCTACTAAGGCCTGTATTGATGCAATAGTTCCTGTTAGTGGATTAAAATCATTAATAATTACCCAGCCGAGCCAAATTCCAAAAAAAAGTGATATGTAAACTTGTTTAGTTTTAATTGCAAGAAAAATTGCAATTAGCGGGGGGAGTAGTGATAAGTAGCTATAATGGTCCATATAAGTTCCATAAATTCTAAATTATTTTTATTTCTCTAAATCAGAATATAATTATTTTAATTCATTTTTTTTAACCAATTTAGAAGTAAAAAAATAAACTCAAAATATCGATGTTAAGAAACTATTATTAATGAAAAAACCTTAGTTATTTTCAAAAACATTTTCTAATTTGGAATCCCATTTTAAATGGGTTTGTTTTTAGCCAAAGGTTTAGTATAAATAATTCGACATATATGAAATTTAAATTAATACTTTTTATAGCATCAATTTTCCTATTCTCATTTACTCCGCAGGATGATGATAAATATTCCAATTTAAGAAAAATTGCAAAGGACGATAATTCTCATTATACAAATGTTGGAAATATTGGAATTACAATTACTAACTTTGGAACTATTGGTCATGGCTTTGGCTTGTGGCCAGAGCAGCCTAATTGTGAGTATCCTATTGGTAGTGGAATTGAGCATCTTTTTGATGGTGGGCTTTGGATTGGGGGCTATATAAGCAAAGACGAAAATGGCTCTGGGCGTGTTGGACCCTTTGTTACTACTGGTGCTGTTGATGCTTCTTCTGTAAGTAGCCGTGGTGGTGGCTTTGAATATACAAACGGTGCTTCATCTTCAGTAAAAGAACGTTCATCTTTAATTGATTCTAAATTCTTTTCACCTTCTGCAATATCTCATCAAGATTTAATTATGGAATATACAGATTCCAACAGAACGCTTAACAATGGAGAAGTGATTGTAGATCACGATCCACTTGGCGTTGTTGTTCGGCAAGAGTGCTATGCGTGGAATTATCCTTTTGCAGATTTCTTTGTGATTTTTAATTATTGGATTAAAAACACATCCGATAAATATATCGACTCGGTTTTTGTTGGTTTGTGGAACGATACTGTTGTGCGTAATACAAATATTTCATCGCCCAGAACTGGTGCTCCGTTTTTCGATAAAGGTGGTAACGGTTATAACGATTCGTTAAAATTAGCATATGCATTTGATGCAAAAGGAGATGTTGGTTTTACAGATTCATATATTGGAGTTCAATTTCTTGGCTCATCAATTTATCAGGATAGTGCACACTTTGTCTCTTGGCAATTTAGAAACACTAGCGATCCAAAATATTTTGCACCTCAAAATGACCCTCAAAGATATAAAAAGATGGTTGGTGAATTTGCAAGTGGAATTAGATTTAATGATGGTATTGCTGCGGACATAAAAAAGAATAGTAACCGTTCAATGTTACTTACTGCTGGTCCTTATACATCAATTGCTCCGGGCGATTCGATAAATGTTGTTTACGCTTTTGTGGCAGCAAAAAAATATGGGTTCGATGACCCTGCACTCGATACAGAAGTTCAAAAAACTAATCTTTATAGTAATGCTGGATGGTCAATTAGAGCTTACAATGGCGAAGATAGAAATGGAAATAATATATTAGACCCAGGTGAAGATTTGGATGGCGATGGAAAAATTACTCGTTATATATTACCTGCTCCGCCACTTTCTCCACGCATTAAAGTTGTTCCCGAAAGCGAAAAAGTTACAGTCTATTGGGATAGACGAGCGGAAGAATCTGTTGACCCAATTAGTGGAATTAAAGATTTTGAAGGTTACAGAATTTACAGAACAAATGTTGGTTTCGATTTAACCTCTTCGCAAGATTTAATGAAATCATTAACACTCGCAGCCGAGTTTGATAGTGTTGGAAATGATATAGGCTATGGCACTGGTTTTAATTTTATTAAAATGGATGAACCCAAAACATTCCCTAAAGATTCAACAACCTATTACTATAAATTTGAGTTTGAAAATCTTTTAAATGGTTGGCAATATTTATATTCTGTTACTGCATTTGATGAAGGGGATAAAAAGAATAATCTCGGCTCTCTCGAATCAAGCAGACTTACAGGGGTTAATAGAGTATTGCCAGGCACACCTGCAACTAGCGATGAAGAAACTAAGATTGGTGTATATCCAAATCCATACTACGGCAGTGCAATTTGGGATGGTGGTTTTGAACGATTAAGAAAAATTTATTTTTACAATCTTCCAGCAGAATGCGAAATTACAATTTATACACTCTCTGGAGATATTGTAAAACGTATTTATCACACAGGAGAAAGTAACGGCTCAAATATTCGTTGGTTTGAAACATTTTCGCCCGATGAAAAGCAAAAACTCTCTGGTGGTGAAGAACCATGGGATTTAATTAGCGACCACGACCAAGCCATTGCTACTGGTTTGTATCTATTTAGCGTAAAAGATTTAAGTAACGACAATATAAAAGTTGGAAAATTTTTAGTTATAAAATAATAAAGGACAAAAAAATGTTAAATGAAATGCAACCCATAGGGAAAAAACTATATTTACTAATTATTCTTGCTCTTTTTACGAGCAACATATTTGCACAATATGCAGAAGTTTCTATTAAGGATATTCAATTTCAAACTAATGATGCACTTTTAACTGCTGGTGCAAGTAACTCAGAACCAGTTCCTGCATTATCTGTTTCTGGCGATACTGTTATTGTTTCTGGTGTTGTAATGAATTCACCATATTTTGGAGCTACCCCAGATAGTTCGGAAATGTTAAGTGCTGGAGCACCAGCTTTTTACTTACAGGACCCTAATAATAGAAGTTGGGCAGGTGTCCTTGTGCGTGATGAAACAAGTTCAGGTGATTTTGCAATTTTAGATACTGGTTTAGTCATTAAATTCAAAGCTACCGTTCATGAATATTATACAACAACCCAGCTGAACGTTGTAGATTTTCAAGCCTCTAATATTATTGGTCAACAATTACGTCCAAAACCAGTATTGCTAACATTGGATTCTCTCTTTGAAAAAGGAACAACAAATCCTAATTATTTAGCTGAAAAATGGGAGGGAGTGTATGTAGAGTTTCAGAATGTTACTAGTTTTGAGCCGGGTGCTGTTGGCTCAGGAACTTTTAAGATATATGATGAAAATAACACTAAAATGGTTGTTTATAACAAGGGAATGTATATTAGGAATAGTTTTATTGCTCCTCAACCAGGCACTATAATAAAAAGGATAAGAGGATATATTGAAACGAGAACATCTGACCAATATGGATGGTTCATGATTAATCCTGTTTACGAAAATGATATAGTTTACGGTGATGTTTTTCCTCCAACTATTTCTAATGTTGAAAGAGATAAAGCCGAAGTGAAATATGGCGATGCAGTAACTGTTAGTGCAATAGCTACAGATATTGATGGAACTGTAGCATCTGCTCAAGTTATTTATGATGTTAATTCTGTAAAACAAACTCCAATTGATATGACAGTTGCAAACGACTCTGTTTGGAGTGGAACTATACCTGCATTAAATGATTCTTCATTAGTCTCATTTTTTGTTAAAGCTACAGATAACCAAGGTAATGTATCATATTCCCCAACAGATACTGTTAGTGGAAGGTATTTCTACTTTGTTCTTAATAGAGCTTTAACAATTCAAGAAGTTCAGTATTCACCTTTTGGTAGTGGATATAGTGGTTATCATAATTATGAAGTAACAGTAGAAGGCGTTGTATCTTCCGATACATCAGATATTCCAGGATTAGTTGCTATTCAAAACGGAACAGGTGCATGGAGTGGAGTTCAAATTTTTGGAACAGCCACAGAGGTATTAAAAAGAGGAGATAAAATTTCAGTTACTGGTATTGTGAACGAATCTTTTGGATTCACAAGAATTGGTAATTTGGATAAAGGCGTTGTAATTACTCCTATTAGTAGCGGAGCTAGTGTTGACCCAACAGAATTAGAAACTGCAATTATTGGAACTTCACGTGGTGGAATATTGCCAGCAGAATCTTACGAAGGTGTTTTAGTAAAATATACATCAGTTACTGTTGTTGACGAAAATGTTGATGGAAATGTTGGACCTGGTGGAAATGGAAACAGAAACTTTGGCGAAATGTTAATTGCTGATGGCACTGGAGTTGGAACAAGAGTGGAGCTGCAAGATGGTAACAACGATTATCATAATTTCTGGAATGCAGATGACGAAAATAATCCAATTAGAGTTATTGACGGTGCAAAACTTGACGGAATTGTTGGAATACTTTTCTATTCACACGGTAACTTTAAGTTAGTACCAAGAAAAAATGATGACTTTATGGGATTCACAGATATTGAAGATAATGTGGAATTACCAACAGTATTCTCTTTATCACAAAATTATCCTAATCCATTTAACCCAACTACTGTAATTCAATATTCAATTCCAGAAGTTACAAATGTTAAATTAAAAGTTTTCGATATGCTTGGACGTGAAATTAAGACTCTTGTAAACAGAGAGCAAGCAGCTGGTATTTATAATGTAGAATTTAATGCTACAAATCTTTCAAGCGGCGTTTACTTTTACAGAATAGTCGCAGACTCCCGCGGAGAAGCTGGTAGTTTTGTTGCAGCTAAAAAACTCTTATTGTTAAAATAATTAAAACAAACACACCCCTAACCCCTCTCAAGAGGGGAATTTGTTTATCGCTCCGAAGGAGCGTAGGTGTTGTTTTCCCCTCTTGGGAGGGGATTAAGGGGTGGGTTAAAGAATCATGAGTAAACTAAATATTAAATGACAAAAATTAAAACAAATATCATAATAATTTTACTCCTTGTACTCGGAGCAATTGCTTGTACCGAGTTAAGCAACGAGCCATTAAACGAGAACAAAGCTCCCGATACAAATATATTTTTGTATCCAAATAATCCAGATTCAATTAATCAACAAAAAAGCAGATTACAAGTCCACTGGTGGGGCGAAGACCCAGATGGTACAATACTTGGCTATTATTTTAGATGGGTTGGCTTAGATTCCGATTGGATTTTTACAACATCCAACGATAGTTTGTTTTCGTTACCAATTGGCTCGGCAGATACTACCTACGTAATTGAAGTTATGGCTGTTGATGTTCAAGGTAATAAAAAATATGATAACTCGGTAAAATGGAATGGTACTGATATTGGACCAGAACCGTTTATTGATAAAAATGGAAATGGAATTTGGGATGAAGGCGAAAAGTATTTTGATATTGGTATGATTGACCCAACACCAGCATCAATGAAATTTCCTATTAAAAATTCTCCACCAGAAATTGAGTGGAACAAAGAGAGCGTAATACCCGAAGAAACATTTCCAGTAATTACAGTTGCATGGGATGCCACAGATTTAGATGGCAACGAATCTATTGTAGCTATCGAACTAGCAATTAACGATGTTGATTTGGCAGTTGAATTACCTGGAAACACAAGATTAGTAACACTTCGTATAAAAAATGCTGATGCTGTTAATCCAGAATTAGAGATTTTGATTAATGGTTCAGAAAATAAGATTTTTGAGAAAACTCTCTCTGGAATTAAGCTTGACGATTTCAACAGATTATATGTTAGAGCAAAAGATATTTCTGGGTCAAGTTCAGAAATTCAACCATTGCCCGATACAAGTAGAACTTGGTTTATCAAAAAGCCAAAGGGGGATTTACTAATAGTTGATGATTATAAAGGTAGCCCTGATGCAGCAACATTTTACAACAATTTATTCTCTGTAATTGATGGTGGAAACTTTGCAAACAGATTTGATGTCTTTGATATTGAAGAAACAGAACTGCCTTATACTAATGTTACATTTTTGGAAACTCTAAAATTATTCAAATACATTTATTGGTATTCAGATGCTTCACCATCTTTAGAGTTAACAACTTTTGTAACTCAACAATTTATAAATGGTGGTGGAAAAATTGGATATTCTTTAACTTTGCAAGAGCCAAATGATGGTTATAGTTTTGATTTAGCAACAATTCAAAGTTTCCTTCCAATAGAAAATTTTGGCGAAGAGAAGCCTGTTAGCTTTATGTTTGCTGGAGCAAATGCAATTCCTATTTCTGATACTACTGGTAATTTTAGCGATTATCCGCAACTTAGAACTGAATCTACAATTAGTTATGTGAGAACATATATTCCAAATATTAGTTCAGTTGGAGTTCATAATTTATCCAGCACACAAATTGAGGGAAAGGTATCCCTATTATCTGATGATAAAAATTTGTTCTTTATTGGGCTACCGCTCCATCAATCGAATGCACTTGATGGCTCTGTTCAAAAATTAATAGAAAAAGTTTATTTAGACGAATTTGGAATGTAAGTGAAAAAGATACTCCTATACATACTACTCTTTACATCTACAATTATCTTTTCGCAAAACGGAAAACTTAGCGGAATTGTTGTTGATAAAACAAATTCCAATACTCCTTTGCCTGGTGTAAATTTACTTTTGGATGGAACCTATTACGGAGCGGCAACTGATTTTGACGGAAATTATGTAATTGAAAATATTTCTCCAGGAACTTATACGGTATCAGTTTCGTTTATTGGTTTCAAAGCAATGAAGTTTACTGGTATTGTAATTAAGGCAAACAGCACAACAAATTTAGATGTTGAACTTGAAGAAACATCGTTAACTATTGGGCAGGATGTTGTTATTGTTGGCGAAAAGCCAATGCTTGATGTTGAGGATACACAAAGTAAAGCTACAATTTCGCGTGCAGATATTGAAAATGCTGTAATTGAAAATGTTAAAGATGTTGTTTCGCAACAAGCTGGTGTTGTAAAATCGGATAACGCAATTCACATACGTGGCGGTCGTGCTTACGAAAGTGCATTTTTGCTGGATGGTGTTTCGGTTCAAGATCCGCTTTCGGGAACTGGTTTCGGTCTCGAAATGAGTTCTAATGCAATTGAGCAAGTTGAAGTAATTACTGGTGGATTTAATGCAGAATATGGGCAAGCTACTTCTGGAATTATAAATGTGAAAACACGTGAAGGAAGGGATAAATTTTCAGGCTCTTTTTCGTACAAAAGAGATAACTTTGGAAATGGAGAAAACTCAAATCACGTTTTTAATGTTGAAATATTGGAAGCCAATTTATCTGGACCAGAGCCGATAACTAATTATTTGCTTCCAGCTATTGGAATTAAAATACCTGGTCAACTTACATTCTTTGGCTCATTCTATATGGGCTTAACCGATGGAATTACTCAAGGTTATTACAAGCCAACTGCAAAGCAACTCTATTCTTCCACGTTTGGCGGAACTAAATTTGCACCAAAAGCATCCAACACTTGGTTTTGGATGGGAAAACTTACTTATAATTATACTACTACAAAAAAGTTAACTTATTCTTATAATCAGTCAGTTAATATAAATCAGAACTCACAATCGCTTCAATCTAATTTGGAATATGTTGAGCCGAGCCCTGGTTATCAATACAGATTCCAAAATATACTTGATAGTGCAAATACATTTACGCATCAAAATAGTTTTCATAGCTTAAATTGGACACACACAATTAATCAAAGTACATTTTACGAGTTGAAGGTTAATAAGTTCTTTTCAAATCTGCGTGCCGATGCTAATGGTAAAAATTATGATGAATATACAGAGCGAAAAGATATAATTACTTTTCCAATAGAATATTACAACTTAGATAGAGATACAATTGGCGTAATTCCTGGCGATGGATTTTGGGATGTTGGTAACCCAACAACTTGGCGAGATCATTTTGTTGACGAACTATCTTTTAAAGGTGATTTGACAAGTTTCTTTGATGAAAAAAATAAGTTCAAAGCTGGCTTTAATATTTCATTCCAAGAGATGCAAGTTGTGGATATTTACAAACCGTGGATTGGCGAACTTGGTTTGAATAACGATATTTATAAGGTATTCCCAACCGTTGGTGCATTTTATGCACAGGATAATATCAATTTTAGTGGAATGATTCTAAATTTTGGACTCCGTTTAGATTATTGGTTTCCTGGTAAATATATTGATGATGCAGTTGCAAACCCTGATGTTGTAACAATTCCCGATCAAATTAGAAAGGATTATTACAACGATTCCTACAGTTGGTTTAACGATAGGCATTTTAAAATGCGTCTCTCACCACGCTTAGGAATTTCGCATCCAGTTTCCGATTTCCAAACTCTGTTTTTCTCTTACGGACACTTTAGTAAATGGCCTCGCCCAGAGTATGTTTACGCAAAAATGTCCCCTTCAAATGCACAATCCTCTTTTCAAAAATTTGGGAATCCAAATTTAAATCCAGAGACAACAGTTGCATACGAAATTGGAATTAAAACTCAATTTTCCACCGATGATGTTTTAACTGTTACAGCATATTATAAAGATATTTTCGATTACGTTTCAACACGAACTGCCAAAATACAATCGGCTCGTTTTACAAGTCAATCGTTTATTACTTATGCAAACTTAGATTATGCACGCTCTCGTGGTATTGAGTTAGAATATAAAAAGAGAATAGGGAAGTGGTTTACTGGATTGTTTTCATTTTCGTACGCTACAATTACCGGAAAATCTTCCTCATCGGATGAAGGTGTTTTAATTTTACGTGGCGATTTGGATGAATCTATTAAAGAGACATATATGCGGTGGGATAGACCAATAACATCGTTTGCGTCATTAAATTTTTATGTGCAAAAGGGTGAACCTCTCTTTGGATTTGCTCCTGGAATTTTGGACGATTACAACTTTTATATCCGCTTTTTCTACGAATCTGGGAAGCGATATACAAAATATATAGCCACTGGTCAGTTTGATACACAAGGAAGACCAGAGTATGTTTACGATAGAAATAACAGAAATGGAACAATTGGTGACGATTGGTTTTGGATTGATGTAAATTTTGAGAAAGCGTTTGATATTGGCAAAACAACTTTAACTTTTAATATAGAAATTAACAACTTGCTCGATTGGAAGAACACAGCAATTGTAAATCCTACAACTGGTTCTGCCTACGAAACTGGAGACCCAACTCCTACATCGTGGAATGACCCAAAATACCCCGATTTACAAGCACCAATTTCGCCATATCCATATAATCCAGCAAGATATTTAACACGCAGAAATATAAAATTTGGATTGAGTTTTAGATTCTAATGAAAATAAATATAGTAAATATTGAGTTATTTTTAAAAACTAAAACCGTTGAAACGGTTAAAATATTTGTAAGTGATTTTATTAACCCACGACTTAAGTCGTGGGTTATGAATACAACTCATTGGGTTGTTAACCGTTTCAACGGTTGCTATAACTTTTCTCTAATTATGCTAATTAGTAGAAAATCTAAATTATATCGTTTGAATTTTGGAATTTTATAAAGAGTTTATGAAAAGAAAATTAACAACAATATTACTATTAGCACTAATTTTTACTGTAGAATGCAACGCACAACTATTTCCAACACTTGGAGGTCAGCGTGCAGGAATATCTACACTTCAATTTCTTAAAATGGGTGTAGGTGGTAGAGCAACCTCAATGGCTGATGCTTTTATAGCAGTGGCAGATGATGCTTCAGCATTATATTGGAATCCTGCAGGATTAGCTTTTGCAAAACAGAACGAAGTAATGTTTTCGCATAATGCTTGGGTTGCCGATA
The DNA here is from genome assembly GCA_947311785.1 of uncultured Ignavibacteriales bacterium. Taxonomy (GTDB): domain Bacteria; phylum Bacteroidota; class Ignavibacteria; order Ignavibacteriales; family Melioribacteraceae; genus 1-14-2-50-31-20. The sequence goes on from CAMZLW010000149.1 coordinate 16,732, forward strand.
TTAGTCAAGAGTTTGTTGGTGGATTCTATAAACTATCCGAAAGCGATGTTGTGGGATTATCGTTAACATCTTTGCATATGGATAATATGGAAGTTACAGATGAGTTTAATCCATACGGTAACGGTCAGTATTTTGGTTTTGGTGATATAGCTTTTACACTTTCGTACTCTCGTAAAATGACTGACCAATTTAGCGTTGGTGCTTCAATTAGATATGTTGAAGAAACACTCGACAGACTTAAGATGCGTGGAGTTTTAATTGATATTGGAACTATGTATTGGACTGGCTTAGGCTCAACACGTTTTGCTGTTGCAGTTACAAATTTTGGAAACGAGTTTGCTCCAGATGGCGAAGTTACTCTTTGGGGTGGACGAAAAAATTCCGAGTGGCAATCTTTTTCGCCACCAACAATGTTTAGAATTGGTTTTGCATTTGAACCTTTGCAAACTGAACAAAATAAAATTACTGCTTCAATACAGTTAAATCACCCAAATGATAATAGTGAAAATGTATCAATCGGTGGTGAATATACTTATGCAAATATTGTTGCTTTGCGTGCTGGCTATAAAATTAATGTAGATGAACAAGGCTTTACCGCTGGTGCTGGTGTAAATTTACCTCTTGGTATTGGTAATGTTTCTGTCGATTACGGTTTTGCAGCATTTTCACGGCTTGGTTCAGTACATAGGTTTTCAATTATTTTAGGATTGTATTAAAATAGAATATATGTCATTCCCGCCTGCCCCAAATTGTTTTTGGGGAATACACTTATCGGGAATTTTAAATGATATAAAAAGGAGATTAAAAGGAAGTTAAGAAATAGCACTAGTTAAAGATTTATAAAAAAGTCTATTATCTCTTATCTTAAAATCTCACATCTAATATTTACAAATGAAAAAAACAATAAACATACTAACAATACTTTTATCGGTAATATTTTTAACTAACTGCGTTACAAAGTTAGACCCACCAGATAATTCTCCAAAGGGTGGGCAAGTTATTAGCGATACACTTTACATTCAGCAAACTCCAATTTGGAAAGGTTTTAACAGACCGCAAGATATAATTGTTGGAAAAGAAACATTCATTTATGTTGCTGATACAGACAATAACAGAATTGTTATGCTTAACCTTGCAGGGCATGTTGTTGGTGAACGTAGCATTAAACAACCCATCGCAATTGCTCAAGATTTTCAACTTAATTTAATTGTGTGTGCACAATTCGATACACTAGTTCAAGGTTCTAATATTACATATAGTGCTGTTTATAAACTGAATATGGTTGCAGCTAAACACATAATTGCAGATGCTCCAATTACACGTTTGCTTCCAAAGACTTCTTTCGACTTCTCTCATCCCAATAGAGAATTTACAGGTGTTGCTACATTTTTTGATAACAGTTTCTACATTGCACGTAAAGGACCAAGCAACTCAACTTTAATTGACCCAGATAATTCAATTCTAGTATTTCGCAAAAAAGAATTAGCTGATGGTTCTAAAATTGATACATTAATTGGTCGTGTTCCATTGCTTGAGCCACTTGGAACTGGTCTTATGTCTGCTTATGATATAAGCTCTTTATCCTCTTATAGTGGAAATAATTACGATATGAATGTTACTTTAATTGGTGATAATAGCTTTAAAACTCAAATTCTGGAATACGTTATAACTGAAGATTTTACGGGATACCAAAATAAAATTCCGCCATTTACTACCGACTTAATGATAGTTGCAAAATTTGAAAAACCAGAAGGAACTACTTTAGATATTTTTGATAATATTTTTGTGGCAGATGCAGCAAAAGATTCAATTTTTAAATTCAATTCTTTTGGAGATGAAATGGAATCGTTTGGTGGTCCAGATGTCTTTAGCTCTCCACACGCTGTAGCATATTTTGATAAAACACTTTACGTTGCCGATACTGATAATAATCGTATTCTTAGATTTGTGCTTTCAACTGATGTAGATTGATTTTAAATATTTAACTTAATCTGTATGAGTTCTTCCAAAGGGATGTAAATTGTAAAATTAACTCAGCACTATATGGCTGTTATCTTAATTTTGATAATAGATATTTATAAATTTTAAAAATAATTTTTAGGAACTAAAATGAAAAAGATTCTGATAACCATAACTCTATTCTTATTAATATTTACAACTTTATCCTTTTCCCAAGATGTTTCAATTTATAGTATTCGAGAAAACAACTCAAGTGGCGAGCCAAAGTTGGACGGGCAAATATTTACTGTTAAGGGTGTTGTAACAGTAAGCAATCAGTTTGGAAATAGTGGCCCTGCATCAATACAAGATAGCTCTGCCGGGATTAGTATTTATGGTTCAGCTTTTGCTGGTGCTGTTAGTATTGGAGATTCAGTAATAATAACAGCATCCTTAACCCAGTATAGAGGTTTAACACAGTTAAATGCAGCAGCTCCCACAATTCTTTCATCCAAAAATGAAGTTTTGCCAGAGGTTGTAACTCTTAGCCAAATAGCAAATCAAGATTGGGATGGAGTTGAGATTTATGAAAGTAAATTAGTTAGAGTTAATGGGGTTTCCATTAATGGAAGTGGGAATTTTGAAGGTGGAAAAAATTATGATATTTCAGATTCCACAGGCACATTAGAACTTAGAGTGGATAATGATGCTTCAACAATAATTGGTACTCCAATCCCTTCTGGCGAAGTAGATTTGATTGGTGTTGTTGGGCAATTTAAATTTGCTGCTCCGTATAATTCTGGTTATCAAGTTCTTTTAAGAACAATTGATGATATTGTTAGTGAAGATATTCCTGTAATTCTAACTCCAGTTATTGGTGCAGATATAACAACAAGTTCATTTACTGTCTATTTTAAAACTGCTCGTAACGGAAATAGTGAAGTAAAGTATGGAAAAACTGAAGCCTTGGAGCTTGGCTCAATAGTTCTTGATACTGATACAACCGAGCATAAAATTGAAATTACTGGATTGGACGAATTTACAAAGTATTATTATAAAGTATCATCAACCAATGATGTTGGAACTAATGATGGCAACTTGAAATCTATAATTACTGCAACATCAAACCCTGAAATTGGAACTATAAATGTCTATTTCAATACAGATGTTGATACTACAGTTGCAATACCAGGTAACGCAGCCAATGGAAAGGTTGATTTTAGAGAGAAAGTAATTGAAAGAATAAACCAAACACAATACTCATTAGATATTGCACTCTATAGTTTTTTTGGATTACCAAATGTTGAGCAGGCAATTATTGCAGCAAAAAACCGTGGAGTAAAAGTTAGATTTGTTTACGAAAGCAGAGATATTCAAACTGGTGCAAAAGCATTACTTGATGCTGGAATTTTAATGAGCCAAAAGCCCGATAACACTGGATTGATGCACAGTAAGTTTGCAATATTTGATGCACGCGATGAAAATCCCGCCAATGATTGGGTTTGGATGGGGTCGTGGAACTGGACAAAATTAGAATTAGCTTGGTATAATAACGTAGTTGAAATTAATGACCCATCACTTGCAGATACTTACACTACAGAATTTGAGGAGATGTGGGGAAGCAACACAGAAACTCCAGACCCAGCAAATGCAAAATTTGGAAAGTATAAAACAGATAATACAACTCACAATTTTACAATTGGCGGAATTGAAGTTGAATCCTATTTCTCTCCATCCGACCAAACAGAAACTCATATTGTTGATTTTATTAATACTGCCGATACATCTGTCTATTTTGCTTTGCTTTCATTTACAAGTGATCCAATTTCTAATGCAATTCAAGCACGCCACACAAGTTTTAATATGAACGATTGCAGAGGAATAATATCGGATGCAAATAACAGCGGTTCAGAGTTTCAAACTTTGTTGGATATGTTTCCAAACGAAATATTTGATGACAAAGATGGTGATTTTAAATTGCACAATAAATTTGGAATGGTGGATGTAGCTAACACATTTTCAGATCCACAAGTTGTAACTGGCTCGCACAATTGGTCGCGTTCTGCAAACGAAAAAAATGATGAAAACACATTGATTTTCCATGATATTTATATAGCAAACCAATACATGCAAGCATTTAAATGGATGTATAACAAAGTTGGTGGAACAACAGATTTTATTGTTCCAGACATGCCAATCTCAGTTAATGATAATCAAAGAATTCCAACAGAATTTACATTATCTCAAAACTACCCAAATCCATTTAATCCAACAACCACAATAAATTACTCAATTCCAAAATTTATTGAGACGCAAAATCTTGCGTCTC
>CAMZLW010000150.1 GCA_947311785.1 uncultured Ignavibacteriales bacterium
AGCGAATAGCGAATAGCGAATAGCGAATAGCGAATAGCGAATAGCGAATAGCGAATAGCGAATAGCGAATAGCGAAAAAAAATAATTTTGTGAATTAATGTCAAGTAAAATATTGGTGTGTTGGTTTTGGTTGTAAGTAATATTTGTGGTGCCTCTTTGCAAAAACTACCTCTTATAATTAGTTGTCGTTTTTTTAAGCAAAGTAGAGGAACGGTATAAATTAAGGCTTAACAATAACACCTTTGTTCTCTTTCCCATTTATTTTAATTGTTATTGGTTTATCTAACTCAAGATGTTTTACTGCACCACGTTGTTCAAATATTTTTTGTGCATGTAGCCAATTCCAATCTATAAATCCTTTTTCTCGGTAGCTATTTACGGTAAAGTAACCCACTTTAAATGAAGTAAGGTTTTGAAAAAAATGAGAGCCTTGCGATGGTTCAACATCAAAATCTTTGAAGTTACTTTCAACTATTGCTTTTGCACCTGATATTTGTTCCCACGTTATTGGTATGCCCAGCCAAGGGTCTAGCGTACCCCAACGACCAATTCCAACAAGCAAATATTCTTTTTTCTGCTTTCCTAATTTTGCATTAAAGTAACCAACATCTTTTGCCGCTTCCCTGCTTTTAGAACGGTCGAACTCATTTATATCAACAAACACAATATCCATTATTTTGTTGTTGCTACCATTGCCAAGTATATTGCCCGATTTACAAATTAGCTGTGCATCGTCGTATTTTGTAACCTCTAATTCTTCTTGCTCAGTTGTGATAACAAGCGGTCGCATTTGTAGCACGGCAAATTTTATTAGCTCTCCTTTTGGAACCGAAAGATCAATTGCAAATTCAATCTCCACTGGATTTTTCATACCCCAACTGCCCATTTTAAGAATTGTATCCAAAATTTGTGGAAGTGGAAAAGTTTTATATTTTAATACTGGAGCAAGTGTAAATAGCTTTAAACCATCACGTGAAGTTCCATCGTAAATTGCATTGTTTTGTGGCGAGTATGTAGAGCCAACGCTATTAAGGGTTCCGTCCTTATCGGCATCGTGAACATCGTGCGCTATAATTATATCAGATTCCTTAAAGTTAGTTCCAAGCGTAGGATTCATATTCATAGCAAAATATTTTTTTTGCGAATATTCTAAAATTTCATCAACCAAAGAATGCTGAATGATATTTTTAGGGTATCGTGGACAAAATTGAAGTGAACTGCCTCCTTCTACTATCGTCTTTCCTAGCCCAAATGCTACCGAAACAATTCCATCATCGGAACTCATTGGCTTTACTGGATAAAAATTATACGACTTTGCAACACCACTTATTTCTGGATAGAATTTTTTATTGTGATCTGCTCCAACCATCTCTTGAATAATTACAGCCATCTTCTCATCTTCAAGATGATATGAGGTTACGCTTATATATTGCTTTGCTCTTTGCGAATAGATAGAAGCATAGACTTGCTTGACAGCAACTAATAATTGTTGCAATCTTATCTCTGGATTTTCGTTGTTGTTAGGAATCATTACAGTTTCGTAAACACCAGCAAAGGGCTGCCCTTGCGAATCTTCCAGCAAACTTGACGAACGTATTGCAAGTGGTTTATCTATAACTACCAAAAACTTAATTAAATGTTTCAATGCAGAATACGGGAATTTTGTTGCATCAAGAAAGGTTTTTTTTATCTCTTCATCGTCCTCACATTTGAGAGCAAAATTTGTTAAATCATTTTCTTCCATAAACTGGTCAAAAATATTTGTTGCTAAAACTACTGTGGTGGGAACAAATATTTCAACATTGGGGAACTTACTTTCGATATTAAAATTACTGAGCAAACTACTAAAGAAACCGAGTCCGCGAGCCTTTCCTCCAATAGAACCGCCACCAATACGGGCAAAGAAGCTGAGCTTATTAAACGTGTTTCTATCAAAATCAGAAATAATTCCGCGTTGCCTATCTTTGTTGTAATTATTAATTGCTCTAATTAAATCATTACGTAACTCTGTAACCGAACCATACTGCTCGGCATTTCGAGGACGCAATTGATAAGCTAACCAAAAATCTGTGCGGGCTTTTAGCCAATTGGAAAAATGATTATGTGATGAATGATATAAAACACTTTCATCAGGAATAACCTCTAAACGTTCTGCTAACTCGGTTAAGTTTGCTGCCCGTGCAACCTCTGTTTTATTTTCTAATCGGAAAACGAAATCGCCAAAAGAGAATTGCTCATTCATAAAGCTTTTCAAATCTTCAAGTAAAGTCTCCGATTTTTTATGTAAAAAAGATGCACCCAAATTATTAGCCAATGCCCTATTGCTCTCTACATTAGATTGCAAAAGTACTGGTAAATCGGGATGGTTCTTTTTTACTTGCTTTATAAAATGCAAACCAGCTTTTTTGTTTTGAATTCCATTTTTCTTAAATCCAAAATCCGAAATTATTCCAAGTGTGTGTGCTTCATATTTTCTATAATATTTATGAGCTTCCTCGTAAGTAGAACACAAAATAATTTTAGGACGAGCACGCATTTTCAAAAACCGATGCGAAAGATTTATCCCTTCGGATACGAGGCGTTGTGCTTGTTTAACAACTTCCGAGTATATTATTGGAAGGTAAAGCGAATAGAACCGAACACTATCTTCAATTAAGATGATAACTTGAACGCCAACACTTTTTGTGTCGTATGCAACATTCATTTTATCTTCAAAATATTTGATTATACCAAAGATAATTCTGAAATCGCCTTGCCACATAAATATTTTATCGAACACATCCGATTCTTTGCCATCAATTATTTTTTCTAATTCGTCATTACTATAACCAAGTAATGCTATAGGAATTTTAATTCCAGAGCGTTTAGCTTTTTTTACTAACTTGATGGCGGGCATATCTTCAACGTGAAGTGTTGTGATTATTAAATTAAATCTATCTTCTTTTTTTAATAATTCTAAAGCCTCTTTGCCACTTGATACGTGTACCAACTCTGGGGAATTACTTAAATTCAATCCTTGAAATTCTTTTCTAATTAATTCGTAAAGTCTTCCATCTTCTTCAAACAAATAAAAATCGTACATACTTGATACAAGCAAAATATCGTGTATTCTGTATGACATTAAATTGTGGAAATCTTGGAATTTTTCTTCCTTGCTTTCCTGCAAAAATTGTTCGTCAAATTTTATTGTTTGGTAAGACACTTTTACCTTTTTGATAATTTCCTAATTAGTTATGTACACATAAAAGACCTTGCATAACCTTATTCTGCCATTTCGGTAAACATACACCTAGACAAACTCCAGCAATTCTGGTGGGTAAATGAAAATGTTCCAAATTCCCATTATTTTGTTTGTTAAAGCAATACAATTAAAAGTGCAAATAGTTGAATTAAGTAATTAACGGGAATTTTTAATTTTCTCTCTGAATCGCTGACAAACTCAATGTAACACAACTCAGTGTAGCACAATGCACCGCATTTTCAAATACTATAATTCTAAATATCATGTTTTAAAAAAGACCCACGATAAAAATATTCGGGTATGACAGACCTCCACTTGGAATACTGGTTTCCTCTATTCTATTTCCCAAATACTAAAAAGCCCCCGTAAATTCGGGGGCTTAATGTTATTTAATAATTTACATATTTTATACAACACCTTGATCGAGCATAGAATCTGCAACCTTAATAAAGCCACCAATATTTGCTCCAAGCACATAGTTACCTTTTGCACCAAACCTCTCGGCAGTGGTAATACAAGTTGTATGAATATCTTTCATAATCATTTTAAGTCTGTTATCCACTTCTTCTCGTGTCCAGCCATAGCGCATACTATTCTGAGCCATTTCTAAACCAGATACAGCAACACCACCAGCATTTGCAGCTTTGCCAGGTCCATAAAGAATTCCAGCATCGATAAATAAATTTACACCATCAATTGTAGTTGGCATATTTGCACCTTCACTAACAACAATAACTCCATTGTTTAATAGGTTTTGTGCATCAACGCTATTTATCTCATTTTGAGTTGCACTAGGGAATGCACAATTAGCTTTGTGATTCCATAACTCGTTGTGATCTGCACTAGCATCGGAAGGTGTATAAACAGCATTTGGATATTTTTCAGCATATTCGCTAATTCTTCCACGCTTAATATTTTTTAATTCCATTATGTAAGCTAATTTTTCTCTGTTAATCCCTTCTTCATCAAAAATGTAACCTGCAGAATCGGAAACAGTAACAGCAACACCACCAAGGTCAAGAATTTTTTCAATAGTATATTGAGCAACATTTCCGCTTCCAGAAACTAAGCAAGTTTTTCCTTCTAACGAATCGTTACGTGTTGCTAACATTTCGGCAGCAAAGTAAACTGAGCCATATCCAGTAGCTTCTGGTCTAATTAACGAACCGCCCCAGTTTAATCCTTTGCCAGTAAGAATTCCAGTAAACTCATTTCTAAGTTTTTTATACTGACCAAACATAAAACCTATTTCTCTGCCACCAACACCAATATCGCCAGCAGGAACATCAGTATTTGCTCCAATGTGTCTAAAAAGTTCACTCATAAAACTTTGAGTAAATCGCATTACTTCTAAATCACTTTTCCCTTTTGGGTCAAAGTCGGAACCACCTTTACCCCCACCCATTGGTAGAGTTGTTAAACTATTTTTAAATACTTGCTCAAAAGCCAAAAATTTAAGAATACCAAGATTTACAGAAGGATGAAATCTTAATCCACCTTTGTATGGTCCAATAGCAGAATTCATTTCAATTCGGAATCCCCTATTTACTTGAACATCACCTTGCTCGTCCACCCAAGGAACTCGAAACATTATTACTCTTTCAGGTTCAATAATTCTTTCTAACACTTTTGCTGCACGGTACTCTGGGTGCCTATCCATAACTACCGATAAAGATTCAACAACTTCTTCAACCGCTTGATGAAATTCTGGTTGACTTGGATTTTTTGCCTTTACATCTGCCATTAGGTTTTTTACGTACTCTGACATAATTTCTCCATAAATTTTAAATTAGAAAATAAAGTTAGTGAGTTTAATACTCTTTGAAAATAATGTTGGTTTGTGTATAATAAATTTTGGAAATGATGCTGAACAATGATGAGATATAAATATTGTTCAACTTTTGAAAACTGAATAATTTTACTGTTTCTTACAAAAGTCACGAAAATTCCGATTGTCTTCTAATTAACAATCGAAAGTTATAACCTAAAAAAATTCAATGCAAGAGAAAAATGAATATAACTGATGTTATAACTCTTTAGAAATATCATAGATATGACTCTTTAGAAATGTCAGTAAAAAAGACATATTAGTATTTCAAAAAAAAAGGATATTAGTATGGTGATGAGTTTGCTGATGAGTTCAC
>CAMZLW010000151.1 GCA_947311785.1 uncultured Ignavibacteriales bacterium
GAATAATCAGGAATTTCTTTCCATGAAAAAGAAGATGTTTTTTCAAGCTTTATCTTTTTGGCTGAGTGTTTTAAATTGTTTTTTTCTTTAGAGTTATCATTTAAATAATTATGAAGAAATAAAAGAGATGCAACTTCATGCTTGCAAATTCCTCCCCAATCATAGGGGCAGGTACATGAACTTTTTATTTTGCCATTAATGTTCTTTATATTAACATCATATATGTATGTTCCGCTAACCAAGAAAGTTGCTTCGTTTTTTTCTATATCAATAACAAAATCTTCTATTGCATCATCTTTAAGCAAATTAATACCTCTTTTTTGAATAGTAAAATCGGCATGTTTATCAATATATTTTTTTATGTTTGTTTGCATTTTGGGTATAAATAAATTTATTCAACAACTGCAGTTTTACTTAATATTAAATGTTTATATTTTATTGATGGTGAAGAAATAAATTCGCCAATGCCATATTCATTCCATCGCTCATCAACAAGTTTAATTGTAGCCTCATCGGATGTTACAATATCTGGCCAATCTCGTTTAAAATTGTCAATATCTGCTCTTTTTCGTGTGCCATCAATTGCAAGGTGCGACATATCATTTTCTTTTTTTGGTTTAAGAATGTAGCAGTCGCGCATTGGCTCAATATTATTTGCAAAAATCCAAGTTGCTTGTTCAATATCAAAGACATTAACAGGATAATCTAAGAAAATAAGGAATTTAACTTTTTTTACACCCTCCTCATTAACAAGTTGTTCTGATAATTGTTTAACATGTTGTTGCTTGTTTTTTTCTATTGAAATAAATAAAAATGAAATACCATCTTTCAATAACTCATCATTTATTTCTTTAATTTCAGGATATTTATTTTTAAGGTAAATAATATCAATTTCAATATTTTTTACATTAACATTTAACTTCTTAACAGTTGGGATTTCTTCATCATATTTTTTGGTTGCATCAATTCCCATTTTGCTCCCATAAGCAAATTTTGTTGAAGAGTGGTCTAAAACATCCAAAGGTCCTCGCATAAAATGAATATCAAATTCGGGTTCAACATTTTCGGAAAGGACTTTTGCTGCTTGTAAGTAATCTGAAATTTTTACATCGTCATTAAAAACTGTAAGCATTTTATTAAACATCATCTGCCCAGCACCCCATAGGGAATTCATAACTTTTTGAGCATGCCCCGAAAATGTTTTTTCAATACTTACGATGGTTAAGTTATGAGCCACACCAGCATCAGGGATGTTCATATCCATCATTTCAGGAAGCATTGTTATTTTTATGGGCGACAGGAAGATACGTTCTGTTGCACGAGCAATCCAAGCATCTTCCATCGGAGGAATGCCAACAACAGTTGCAGGGAAAATTGCATTTTTTTTATGACTTATACATGTTACATGAAATTTTGGATACCAATCTGCCAAAGAGAAAAAACCTGTATGGTCACCAAAAGGTCCTTCCCAAATAAGTTCTTCTTGTGGGTCAACATATCCTTCAATAATAATGTCTGCTTCTGCAGGAACCTCAATGTCTTGTGTTATTGCTTTTACCATCTTCACTTTTTCTTTGCGAAGGAATCCTGCAAGCATATATTCATCAATATTATCTGGCAAAGGTGCTGTGGCAGAATATGTTAATGCAGGATGCCCGCCCAAAGCAACTGCTATTGGCATTAGTTTTCCAAGTTTTTTATATTCTGAAAGATGTCTTGCCCCAACTTTATGTTTATGCCAATGCATTCCTGTTAAAGCCTTTTCAAAAATTTGCAAACGATACATTCCAACATTTCTAATGCCTGTATTTGGGTCTTTTGTAATTACTTGCGGAAGTGTTATAAATTTGCCCCCATCCCTACTCCATGTTTTTAAAACGGGAAGTATTGATAAGTCTGGGTCTTTATGTATAACTTCTTGGGATTTTCCTTTGCCAGAAATGGTTTTAGGCATATAAGAAGAAATAGATGCAAGTTCTGGTAGCATTTTTAGTTTATCGAAGAAAGTTTTTTTAGGAGAAGTCATGCTTTTAAACAAATTCTCTATTTCTTCGCCTATTTCGTTAAAATCATTTACTTCAAGTGCAATTTGCATTCTTTTTTCTGACCCCAAACTATTAATTAAAACAGGGAAATCTGTGCCATTATTTTCAAAAAGTAAAGCTTTACCTCCCCCCTCTTGCTTAGCCATTCTGTCGGCAATTTCGGCAATTTCAAGTTCAGTATTTACTTTGGTTTTTATTCTTACAAGTTCTCCTGCTTGTTCTATTTTATTTATGAAGTTTTGCATTTTTGTTCTTAATTTTATTATTACTTTAAAAAAAGTCGCCTTTAAAAAGACGACCTACAATGACGACTTACCATTTATTTTGTTTGAGAATAATAATGTACATTTTTATCTTCTTGATTATAGATGTAAACAACATTTTCTTTTGTTTTTGAATCGTATAATAAAATTCCATCTGTTTTTAAATATTCGTGTTTTTTTGCTTCGTATTTTTCACCTTGCGAATTTGTTCTTAAAATTACATTTCCCAAATACCATCTTCCACCTTCTCGCCCAGCCTCAATTGTTCTTATTTTAATATTTTCATTAATTTTTATAGTAAAGTTATCATTATTATCAAAAAATAATACCATCTTAGTTTCATTGGTTTTTCTATTTTTTATAATGCAAGCAAAATCTTCAATGTCATTGTTATCATAATTTCCAAAGGCAATATAATTGAGTTCAAAACTTTTTAAATCGTCTGCAAATAATAACCAATTTGTTACATTATTTTTAAAGTAACGGTTTTCAACATAGTACTCTCTTAGTGCTTTTTTATATTTTGCAGGGATAAGATTTCCGGCCGTACTATTTTCAAATATTGAGTTAATTTGAATAAAAGCAAGTGTAATTTCAAGATTTTCGGCATATACGTAACCTACATTGTCTCTTAAACTTATAACTTTGTACCAAGGTTTTTTTATTATTCCATCGTTTGGAGTTTTTATTACTTTTACTGTTTCGCCATAATGTAATTTTTCGGTCTTTTTTGCATTCAAACTATCCCCTTCTAACAGATATGCATTATTATCTATAATATGCCTTTCGTCTTTTTCGGAAAGAAAATATAAGCCTGTTATTATTATTGCA
>CAMZLW010000152.1 GCA_947311785.1 uncultured Ignavibacteriales bacterium
ATAATAAATTAAAAAAATCCTCTGAAAACACGGCACACCTTTTTTAATGCAAATTTACTAATTCCACAACAATAAGGGTAGAACCATTAAAATAAATCAGTTATAATTTTATATGCACCTACATAAGTTCCTATTGCACTACCAAGACCACTTAGGATAAATACTAATAAGACCTTTAGTAATTTATTTTGCCACCACATTTTCCAGTTAGAAACATCTTCTGTAACAGATTCAAATTCCTTTACTGTTGGTGGTTGAAAATATACTTGAACAAATGCCGCTACATACCCTGCACCTATAACTGGAGTGAGGCTTGTTATTGGTGCTGCAAGGAATGCAGAAATAATTGTAAAAGGATGAGCAAGTGCAAAAACTGTGCCTAAGGCACTAGGTATTCCATTTGCTAAAATCCAAAAAATTGCGTTATCGCCTGCAACATCTGCTCCTTTTGTGTAGCCAATATAAATTAGAGATGCAATAATAATTGCTGGAACTCCGTAACCAATAATTTTAACCATTTTTGATGGTGGGGGAATTATTTCAATTTCTTCAATAACTTGTTCTCTATTAGATTCTAGTGCTTCTACAATTCCGTTTACATGACCAGCACCAACAACTGCAACAATTTTAACAGCATTTACTTCTTTCATTTTTTGCATTAAATAGCTATCACGTTCATCAATTAAAACTTCTTTTAGAACTGGCATTTGCTTACCTAGTTCAGCCATCATTTCATTTAACACATCTTTCTGTTTAATTTCGTTCAGCTTCTCTTCGCTAATTTCTTCTTCTTCAAATACCGATGCCAACCCAACTGTCATTAATTTCATTTTCTGCCAAAAACCCATCGAGTTCCAAGCACGTTTTAAAGTTATCCTAACATCTCTGTCAATTAATTCAATAGGAATATCAAATTCTTTTGCAACTTTTGTGGCTTCCAATAATTCAACACCAGGCTTAACTCCAAGTTTTTCTCCAAGTTTTTTTTGATATGAAGCTAATAAAATATTTATCAACAATGTGCTAAGTTGTTTCTCTTTAATAAGCTGTTTTAAGTTTAGCTCTTCCCATTTTTTCTTTTCGGATAAAGCTTTAAAGCGTTGTTTATCAAGTTCCACACAAACTACATCGGGTTTTTCATTAGAGATAACTTCTCGAACTAAATCGGCAGAATTCTGCGAAATATGAGCAGTTCCAATAATAAAAAATTCTTTCCCTTTTATTTTTATGTGATGAACATCGGATGAATATTGTGGTTGGGTTTCGGATTTATTTTCCATTTAGATAAGTACCTTTAAAAAGTTTATGCTCCAATTAGTATAATTGGAGCATTCTTGTAAACTATTTGTTTTTTTTATTAAACTTCCAATTTTCGTAATAGTCAAAATTTACAATTGCGTTTAATTCATTTAATTCTTCAGTTTTATCGTTTAATATGCACTTTATAATATCGCCAATTGAAAGTATTCCAATAATTGTATTATTCTTTTCAATAAATAAATGTCGTACTCTTTTTCCTAACATTTTATCTTGTAACGCAAATACCGATTCATCAAATTGTGCAATTTTTAAATCTGTTGACATAAAATCTTTAATTCTGGATGTTTTAGAGAAAAATCCGTCAGTTACAACATTTTTCATCAAATCTCGTTCAGTCCAAATTCCAACATATTTATCGCCATCTTTAATTGCAATAGCACCAATCTTTTTATCGATCATTATTTTTAAGGCATCAGCAACAGTTGATTCTGGTGAAGTTGATACAATATCATGGCTTTTTTCAGCAATAATTTTTTCGGCAGTAAACATAAAAACTCCTTAATGGTGAGTTAAAATAAACATGATTTTATAACCATTTAAGATACAAATTTATTTCATAAATGGCATATTACTATTTTGTTTCGATTAAAACTACATTTATAAAATAGAGGTTAGATAAGAATAATATCTAAAGGCGTTGCGTTGTGCTACGCCCCTAAGTTATAATGGGCAAAATTTACGTAAACTACATTTTAATATTATTTTTCAATCTGAAATACTGGAGTAATATCAACTGGGAGTACGTTTAATTTATCTACAAGGATTTTTATTGATTCAGATGAAACAGCATATTTTTCTATTAGAGATTTTGCACCTTCATAATCACCATTTGCTTGAATCATCAAAACTTTATTTGCTAATTCTTTAAGTGCTGGATATGCTTTGTCAAAATTCACTTTTACTTTTTCTGTTTCGGCATTAAACTCGTACGCACCTTTTTCGAGCAAATAATTATATATTATTGCATTTCCACCGCCGTGTGCTTCGTTTATTCCAAAACGAATTGAGCGAAAAATACCACCAAGAAATGTAACCCACATCTCATTTTCAAATTCTTTTGGATATACTTTTTTTGAAATCATAAAGCTGTTGTTGTATAGCCCTAAAATATCAGCTTTGCATTCTTCAATTGTGGAATATGTTTCTTTCAATTCCTTTTTTACCTCTGTCTCTTTGCCATTCACTTTTATAAAGCCTGGTCCTAAGCCGTGCGACATTTCGTGCATTAGTGTGTGATTAAAGAAAGCATCGAATGTAACATATTTTAATTGTTCTTCATCCAAAACTATTTCAGAAATTGGTTTTAGTAGCTGAGCAAATTTTGCCTCGTGAACATTAATTAGCATAACCTTTTTGGAACCTTTAGCCTTACGCACACGCTCGTCGTTTGGTAAATTGAATGCCAATGTTTGAACTCCAGCCTTTGTATCGCCAGCACCAAATACTTCTTGAGCCACAACAATAGGGGAGTCGCTTCCTCGTTCAAAGTTTTTATGTTTTTGTGGAATTGGCAAATTCTCTTCCATCTCTGATAAATAATTTGCAAAAGTCTCTAATTTTTTTGTGCTTGTTGGATCAACAATAGTTAAAAACATTTCGTAAGAAGCTTTGTAATTGAAAAGTCCATCTTCGTAAACTTCGTAGGGTCCAATAATTACTTCAATTGTGTGGTCTTTTAAATCCATCCAAGCCATATCACTTTCGTAATAATCGTTTGTTTGGAAAGATTTTGCACGTGTAAGCAAATAATTTTTGAGTGATTTATTATCAGCAAATTCTGCCGCCTCTGTCATCAATTTGGATATTTCAGATAGCTGTGGTTTATAATATTCTGAGTATGGAATTGCAATAAGTTTTCCGTTTTCTCTTCGTATCATTGTAAATTCAGATGTAAACTCAGCTTCCTTTTCTGGATTTTCTTTTATAAAACTTTCAAACTCTTTTTTTTTCATATCCTCTGGATAGAAGTTTGCACCCACTGGCTTTTCTTCATTCCCATAAAATGGTTTGTCGTGGTCAAGTCTGTCAAATGGACCAAAATTTATATTGAAGTATTCTAAAGTTTTCTTGTCATAAAGATTATCAGATTTAGATAGCTCATTTTCTATCTCGGCATTTCTCGAGTAAACTTGGTCAAGAAAAATTCTATCAATTATTTTCCCAGCTTCATAAAGTTTTTCAATAACTATTTTCTGATTTTCATCCAAAAGAGTTTCATCGTAACTTAGCTCTGTTTTAGAGTATTGCTCTATTTTCGTATTCAAATCTGATATCTCCTTGTTCCTCTTATTTTCCGAACAACCAATAAATATAAATGTAATTAAAATTATCATTAATAATTTTTGCATAATTTCCTCAAAGTAAATTGTTATTATAGATTGAAATATATAGATGTTCGTAGATAATTTCTACATTGGTTATTTTGTTGGTATAAAATAAAAAACCCCAATCATTTCTGAAAGGGGTTTCAATTTTTAGGTGAAAATTATCCAGACTAAGCTGCTTTAATTTTCCCTTCTCTAACCATTTTAGCTAATTGGGCTGTGCCATTTTTTGAAATAGTTCTTAATGCTCTAGTTGTTAGCTTAACAGTAACAAATTTATTTAATTCTTGAACCCAAATTTTCTTCTTTTGTAAATTTGGCAAAAATCTTCTTTTTGTTTTATTGTGAGCATGCGAAATACTACTACCTGCTATTGGTCCTACACCTGTAACTTCACATTTTCTTGACATTTTACACTCCAAAGTTCATTCTATTCTAATACGAAATCCAAATATACTAAAAAAAATCTTTATTTGTAAAATGATTTTCAGCAATTCAGGGATAAAACTTCAATAGTTCACCGAAGGCAATAAAATCAGCCCGAAAACAGCACGCCAAGTGTCAAGCCCTTTGTAGGCTTG
>CAMZLW010000153.1 GCA_947311785.1 uncultured Ignavibacteriales bacterium
AAGGTTATCATCCCTAACTCCAGCTAAGGCGGGGCAGGTCGTCTTATGCATTGATAATTCTTAATCTGGGTCTTGTTCTTTCCAATCCTATTGCATAATCGGGGTTAAATAGATAAAATTACAAAGTTAGTTCACATACTTGAAGAACGTGATGGCGACTACTACGATAGAGTTGTTTGCTCATCACGTTCAGAAGCCGAAGAGATAATTAGGGAGGTTGGGGGAAACTTCCTAATTGTTGGGGCTTCGGAAGTTAACGACTATTTACACAAAGAAATTGATTTTAATAATTTGCTGTATTAAAAGTATTTCAAACTTATATATTAGCTACTTTTTGCGTTATTGGTTAAATTGAAAATCAAATTAAACTAAATAATGGAAACGCTTTGTTTGCTACAATAACTTGGAGTATCTCTCCTGAAATATTTTCACTTGGTCCAATTCATATTAGATATTATGGATTGCTTTTTGCTACTTCATTTATGCTGGGATTTAAAATTATGGAGTGGATTTATAAAAAAGAGAATCGTCCGATGGATGATTTGAATGATTTAATTTGGTACATGATTCTCGGAACCGTAATAGGTGCAAGGCTTGGACACTGTCTCTTCTATAATCCAGAATTTTATCTAGCCCATCCTATTGAAATTCTAAAAGTCTGGCGGGGCGGTTTAGCCAGTCATGGTGCGGCAGTTGGAATTTTAACATCAATTTATTTTTATAGTAAAAAGAAAAAGAATCAATCTTTCCTTTGGCTTATGGATCGTATTGTAATTGGTGTTGCACTCGCAGCATTTTTTATACGAATGGGAAATTTATTTAACTCCGAAATTATTGGGCATCCAACCGATATGGTTTGGGGATTTATTTTTACATCTGTTGATAATATTCCACGTCATCCTACCCAGTTATACGAGGCTCTATTTTATCTTCTTTCGTTTGTAATTATTTTCTTTCAGTATAAAAAGTTTGACGGAAAATTTAAGGATGGATATCTTTTTGGAATTTTCTTAATTCTTATTTTTGGATTTAGAATTTTCATTGAATTTTTCAAAGAGAATCAAACATACTTTGAGGAAGGAATGATACTAAACATGGGGCAATTACTTAGTATTCCATTAGTCCTTTTTGGAATTTATTTGCTTTATAAAGCCACAAAAAAAATAGAAGACAGTTAATGCAAGACTATCAAAAGACTTGGAACGACAGATATGGTGGCGGAAAATATATTTTTGGAAAAGAACCAAATGAATATTTTAAAAATAAATTAGATTCATTAAAGCCAAGCAATATTTTTTTGCCAGGTGATGGCGAAGGACGTAATGGTGTTTACGCAGCAGAACAAGGCTGGAATGTTACAAGTGCCGATTTCAGCAAGGTAGCAATTGATAGGGCAAAAGAATTTGCAACCCAACGTAATGTTGATATTAATTTTCAATTCGTAAATTTAATAACCGAAGAAATTCCTAATAACAGATATGATGTTATTGGTATTTCTTTTTTACATTTCAATGGAACTAACAAGGGTATTGTATATCGTAAATTAAGTGAGGCGTTAAAAGTAAATGGATATTTAATAGTGGAGTGTTTTAGCACCGAGCAAGTTAAACTATTTACTGGAGGTCCAAGAAAAAAAGATTCGCTTTATACAATAGAAGAATTAAAAAAATACTTTCAAGGCTTTGAGTTTATTGAAGCCGAGAGTCTTAAAACTCAACTACACGAAGGGAAAGGGCATCAAGGCGATGCTTATGTTGTTAGAATGTTTGCACGTAAATTAGGGAAATAAAATGAACGAAAAAGATTTTGTAAGCAAGTGGATTAAAAAAATTGAATTAAGTCTTAAAAAATTTCCAGATGATTTTGTAAACAACATTGAAACTGAAACACATAAAATGCCTGGTAAGCCCATTACACTTGGCTCTGAGCTGTTTGGTCAATTTGAAATTGTTGATTTAGATGGGACACCAGTTATACAAACGGATAATTATAGCTTAATAAAATATGTGTTATACGCCAACAGATTAAAGCCTTCTTCCATCCAAAAACCAAAAGATGAAATTGTAATTACACAAGTTGTAAAAGAATACGAAGTTCAGTTAGATACATTTGTAAGAGAAATGAAAACAGAATTGTCTAAGCTACTTCCAACAAGCGATTTTTTACGAGTATCTAATCAAATATTTAATTCACTTAATTTAATGCGTTATCAATTATGATTGAAGTTAGTGAAAACATTGCTAATTATATTCAAAATATTTTTGGCCATGAATTTTTAGCAAAGTATAAAGAGTATGTTGCAAGCCCGTTTATTCAATATGTGAGAATACCAGGAAACAGTGATGAACAAAGGGGAATGGTAGATAGTCTTTTGCATTACGATATTAAATTATCAAAAGTTGAAAATGTTCCTAATGCATATTCTGTTCTTGCTGGTAATGATGAAATAGGAAAAACTTTGGAACATGCGTTGGGCAAATATTATATCCAGTCGCTTTCCTCCATGATACCGCCATTAATCTTAAATCCTACTAGTGAAGATACTGCAATTGATTTGTGTGCGGCTCCAGGTTCAAAGGCTACTCAGCTTGCCGAGATGATGAATAATAGCGGAACGCTATACGTAAACGAGCCAAGCATTCCACGAACAAAGGCTCTTGCACACAATTTGGATAAACTTAACATCCTCAATGCTGGTATGCTTACAAGCAAGGGAGAGTTAGTAAGCAAATACTTTGATAATTACTTTGACAAGGTGCTGGTTGATGCTCCTTGCACGGCACTTGGAGTTATTCAAAAGAAGCAAGAGGTTAGCAATTGGTGGAATGAGAATAGAGTGTCGGCACTAAGTGAAACACAATATAAAATATTAGTTAGCGGAGTTAGAACTGCAAAAGTTGGAGCCGAAATTTTGTATTCTACTTGCACACTTACTCTGGAAGAAAATGAGTTAGTTGTTGAAAGGATACTTGAAAAATATCCAGTTGAGCTTATGGATATTGAGCTTCCTGTAAAATCACATCATGGATTTATAAAATATGGCGATAGAAAACTAAATCCAGAACTTGCAAAAACAAGACGAATAATTCCTTGGGAAATAAACTCGGAAGGGTTTTTTATTGCTAAGTTTAAAAAAACTGGCGAGACTGTTCCATCAAAAAAAATGGATATAAGAGAAACTGAATTAGAATTTGTTGATTGGGATAACAAAATTGTAAAAGAATATGTAGAAAACATTTCTGATTGGTACGGAATTGATATAGAAATTTTGAAGTGCTACAAATATTTATTCAAAAGAAATGAAATGCACTTTATTAAATCGGAGTGGCATGTTGATAATCTATCGGTCTTTGCTAGGGCTGGCTTAAAGTTTGGTAAGATAGATAAGCGTGGCAACATTGTTTTGCATACTCTTGCCGCACAAGCATTGCAAAAGCACATTACAAAAAACATTATTGAGCTCGAATTAAAAGAGCATCTTAAAAATTATTTAACTGGTGGAACAATCCGCTCTATGATTGATGTTAAACCACTTGGACGAAAAGTAGTTAGATATAATGGAGATATGATTGGTGGTGCCATTGCTACAAAAGATGGATTAAAAAGTCAGTTCCCAAGAGCCTTGAGAACTGTAGTGATTTTGTTTTAATAGGGTTAAAATATTTTATCTAAAACTTTCAAACCATTTTACCATGCTAATTACACTTGGTAAAATTGAAGTTGCATGTGTTCCTCCCTCGATGGTAATTAGTTCAACACTTGAACTAGTCCTTGACTTGAGATTATCCACTGTACTTACGGCTATTTGATATGGAACAACATTATCGGAATCGCCGTGATAAAATTTCAATGGTGCAACGGGATTCCAATTCAACAAAGAGTTCTCTTCGAATGCGTTTACAACTTGTGTGTCATTTCCATTAAGAAAATTAGTAATAAAATTTTGGTTCAATAGTTTTGAAACAGTTTTGGGTAGTTGTGCATTCACATTCCATAAGGTTTGTGTTCCATCAAATAGGCTGGGCATCATCTCATCGTACGGCTGAACAAAAAAATCGTTTAATCTATTCCATTCATAAATGTTGTTGTAAGCAGTAAGTAAAAATCCAATGTATGCGGGGTTGTTATACCTTGTTTTTTGAATTAAATTTGTGGCTGTTGCTAATAAATTATACGGACCAGCCATTGGTGCTACTGCTGTAATGCTAAATTCATCGCTGTTGTTTTCCTCCATTTCCTTTTGTGTTGCTAAGGTAACGTATCCACCTTCGGAATATCCAGCGAGGAACAATTGATTATTAAGTATAATATTTTTCTTTTTGGAATATTTTTTTGCTGCCCTTATAAAATCTATTACGGCGTAAGAAATTGATTTGGCATGAATGTAAGGATGAAGCATGTTGGAAACTCCATAGCCTGGATAATCGGGGACGCACGAAAAATATCCTAACGAACCCATAGTAATTCCAGAAATTCCCTCTGCAATACTTGAAGGTGTAACCGATGCAACGTTATCTCGCTTTACTACTGTTCCATGGTTCATATTAAATATGGGAAGATTACTTTCACCACATGGATACATAACAGCACCAGAGGCTTTTATTTCATTCCCGTTTGCGTCAACAGTCCAATATATAATTTTTACAGTTTTAACAGAGTATTTAAAATCTAAAGTGCTAGGGATTCCTGTATAACTTAATAGTTGCTTAATTTCCGCTATTGTGTAGGTCTGTAAGGGTGTGGAACTTATCAAACTTCCTCTGCTTCTAGAGGGTTCTGGCTCGGTAACATTTTCGTTACAACCATTAATAAGTAGTGCAATTACAACAATTGAAAAATATAAAAATCTTTTAATGTTCATAAAACTATGTGTCATTGTTGTACCTTATCATATTTTGCTAAATCGGAAATATAAAAAATTATTTAGAACTCAATATTTTTCATGTGAATTGATATACCTTCCATTTCGGTATCAAATCCGTTGTAATCTTTAAAGATTGTTATATTGTAATACTCTATTACAAAGTGGTTGGCAAAGTAATTTAGCACAGAACTATTTAAGGTATTGCTCACAATTTTAAATAATCCTTCGGAAGATAACCCATAGCCAGATGTACCAACGGTTGTAGGATATCCTCTCCCAATAAAGCTACCAGATGTTAGTGTAAGTGTTTCAAATAAATTTAATGTGTGTCCTTTGTGAACAACAACTTTATCATTTGAATTTAGTAAAACCAAATTATCCCAAATGTCGATATCTCCTAGTAATGATTGATAACCATTAAAATGATGTAAGTTAGTTTGTTCAATTAAAATATCTTCAACTTCTGCTGTAAAAGAATAAGTAAAAATATTTATATTGGTGTTGTTCAAATTAGCATCAAATCCAAAATCAAAAGTGTAACCTAAACGCCCAGTTCTGGATAGTGGGTCTGCCTGTGCTTTCTCAAAATATACTACTTCGTCTCCTACATTTGTTAACGAATATCCAAGAGTGAAATTTACAACTGGCTTTATATAGGCTGTATTACAAAACTCAAATTTAGAGTTATCAAAAAATAATTTCGAGATTGGAGCTATTATCATTGCACCATAATCTAATGCTGTTCCTTCAGCTTTACCAGCACCAACTTCGTTTTCAGTTGGACTATCACTAAGGTGTGATTCAAATGGCTTCACTGACATTCCAAAATTAAATAGTAAATAATAATCAATTCCAACACCAATGCTGTAAACATCATATTTATCGTAAGAATTAAATTCTCCTAGAATTTCTCCAGCAGAATTCATTCGCGTGAAAATTCTATAGTCAGTATGGTCGTGAATGTATCCAAATCCAAAAGAAATTGGAATACCAAGGTCTTTAAAATTATAACCAAGATTAAATCCATAAGTATCTCTAGTTATTCCGAATACAGGAATCCAATCAACCTTAGTTGGCATAAAAAATAGTGATGCGTGATTGCTTTGTGATGAGTAACCAAGTATAGCTGGATTAAGATAAAACCCAATTGGGTCGTTGTTGGGTTTTGCTGTTCCAATCCAACCAGCACCGAGTAATGGAAGTGATGTTTGCAGTGTCATCACTGGCATTGCTCCTTCACCCTGTGCAAAGTTTGATATATTAAATAAATTAAGTAGCAGAATAACTAAAATTAGTCTTTTCATTTTCCCTTCCCTTTTTACTAAATAATAAATTTATTTAATTAAAATTAGTAATATTAAAATTGAATTGTTAAACCAAATTTTATCACAGAATATTAATATTTTATCGTAGCACAGATTAGTAATCTGTGTCGCAGTGCGATGTACAACTATTAGCAAAAAATAGAGTTAATAAAACAAAGATAAATCGCCCGCACCTTCTCTTATTATTTCTGGAGTATCTCTGCTAAAATCGATGATTGATGATGGTTGGCTATTTTGCTCACCAAACGAAAGCATTAAATCAACGCTAAAATCAAAGATGGCTCTAATTTCATCTGGGTTGCTAAGCTGTTGTCCAAGCCGTGTTGTAGCACTTGTGCTTATTATAGGATTGCCTAAACCCTTGGTTAGTGCCTCTGTTATTGGGTTATCTGGAATTCTTATTCCGACAGTTTTTCTTTTTGTCCAAAGTTTTTTAGGAATTTCTTTTGAGGCTGGAAGAACAAAAGTGTAGGGACCTGGTGCAAGATGCTTAATTGTTTTGTATGCGTAGTCGGATACTTTTGCATACTTAGAAATATTTTTAAGATTAGGAGCAATAAAGCTAAAGAGTTTTGTATCAGTTTCATTTTTTATATCATAAATTCTTTTTACAGCTTTATGATTAAAAATATCACAGCCTAAACCGTAAACAGTATCTGTGGGATATATAATTACACCACCATTTTTCAAAACCTCAATGGCTTTATTAATAAAACGTTCTTGTGGATTATCTGGATGCAGTTCGTAAAATTCCATAATTATAAAGTCTCAAATTTTGTTTTTAGAAAATCGGATTTTTTGAGTCCTACAAAAACTTCACCAACTACATTTCCTTTCATTAGTATGGTTGTAGGTGTTCCTAAAATTCCAAACTCTGGTGCAGCACTTTGGTTTTGAGATAAGTCTATTTTCCCAACCATGCTTAATTCTTCTTTTAACTTGTCAATTATAGGTGTTTGTTGTTTACAAACACCGCATGTAGGTGTGTAAAAATAAAGGATAGATTTATTTCCATTAAGCAAAGTTTTAATCTCTTCATCAAATAGCGAGGTATCAATAGATTTGCCTTGAGATTTCTGTGCTCTCTTCTGCATTATAAATTTTAGAGCCAACATTAAAATAATAATGGTCAGTGCTGTAATTGCTATTTCCATTAACCCACCTCGTGAACATTAAAATTATCGTCAAGCCATAAGCCATAAATAGGAAGCTCTGGATATCTATATTCCAAAATTGCTTTCGATTTTCTAATCTGTATTATTTGTTCATCTTCGCTTGTCGGATTTCCTATACAATCGTAATGACCAGTAATAACAATACCTTTAGGGTTGTGGTTGCTTATTGATAAATCAACTCGATAAAAAATTGAGCTTGCTAATTGGTGTTCTGTATGTTCAGATAAATAGAGAATAGGTCCAGGTTCAGTAATCATATCCACATAAAGAGCATTAAATTTTTCTTGAATATATTTAATAACTGGCAACTGCACTCTGCCATCCATACAATTAATAGCGGTAAAAAATGAATTCATAAAAATATCCTTAACTAATAAAAATGAGTAGCAATATAATGGGTAATATTGATATCTTCCACAAAAATCAGATGTGCTTTTTAATCGGCAAAATATTTATAAAATAGCTTATATTAAAAATCAGCTATTTGTAACAAACTCTTTTGTTAAACTATCCTCTGCAATCTTTTTAAGCTTGGCTCTATCTGCTGTAAACATATTTCCAATTTCATTTTTATAATATTTGCTTTCGTGAGTTATAACCTCGGCATCTGCAATGTGGATTATAGCACGCTTAGTTATTTTTAGTCCGTAATATTTTTCCAGTATGTATTGATAAAGAGATAGCTGTAGCGAGTAATGAATGTAATTACAATCCATAAGTTGTGATGTAGTTTGATGTGTTCCCATTTTCGATTTGAATGAAAAAGTGCTTATTCTCTCGCTAGTTTTCCAATCAAGTATTTGGTAGGTGTCTTTCTCTTTATCATGTAGCAAGATGTCTATAGTTCCAGCAATTTCTAACTCTTCTGCGTAAACTATTACTTCCGATAAAATATTGTATCTATCGGATATGTTTTTATTCATCCATTCTATTGCAAGTTTTGCTTTCTCCGTTGTTGGTGGCTTTTTGTATTTAATAAATTGCTCAATTTCAGAGTGAACTATTGTTCCAGTTTCTGCTTTTTTATCCCACTGTTTTACAAGTTCTTGTGGAGTCATGTTAATGTATTTTGGATGAGAGCTTGTTAAGTTATTAGCTATACCAATTGAATCGAATGGATTAAAGAAATACTTTATAAAAGTAGTAGCAGATGTAAACTGTAAACTAGGGTTGCTTGCTAAAATATATTTGTGTGTTTCTTCTATTAAAGTAATGTTACTGTCGGATATTTTATTCATTAAACTCTCAATTTTTGAGTGTGAAAATACTAAACAAATTACATCACTTCCTAATTGTTTCATGTCTTTTTACTTTCAATACTCTAAGTTCTTGTCTTGTTTCATCTGTTATTAGTTGACTTTACTCTTTAGTTTGAGTCAACCTTTTTAACCCACATTATGCAATATTTGTAGTAGTTGTATAGCACCGATTAGCAATCGGTACTGTGAAATACTTAACTTTAAAAAACTATAACATTTAGATTTCTTGATATAGTAGTAAAGAATAATTAGTTTAGCCGTCTAAATCTATTTTAGTATTATTTGGAGAGGTGCAGGAGTGGCTTATCTGGCACGCTTGTCTCAAGACCCCTTTGGAGGAAAGCGTGTGTACCTTCACGTGTACCGTGTGTTCTTCAGATTTTTTGTGTGGTAATTAGCAAAGTTATAATTAGATTCTGATATGATTTTTTATGCATATATTTTGCTTAGTCTAAAAGATGGAATACATTATTATGGAAGTACGGCTAATTTAGATATTAGGTTAAAAGCACATAATTCTGGCAAAAGTAAATTTACAAAAGGTCATCGTCCTTGGAAAATTATTTACTCAGAAGAATTTAAAACTCGTTCTGAGGCAATGCAAAGAGAGATGTTTTTTAAAAGTGTTAATGGAAGAATTTGGTTAAAGGATAAAAAGGTTTTGTAAAGAAATTGGAGAGGTGCAGGAGTGGCTTATCTGGCACGTTTGTCTCAAGGCCCCTTTGGGGGAAAGCGTGTGTACCTTCATGGGTAGCGTGGTTCTTTTAATTTTTTTGCATGGTAATTAGCAAAGTTATAATTAGATTCTGATATGATTTTTTATGCATATATTTTGCTTAGCCTAAAAGATGGAATACATTATTATGGAAGTACGGCTAATTTAGATGTTAGGTTAAAAGCACATAATTCTGGCAAAAGTAAATTTACAAAAGGTCATCGTCCATGGAAAATTATTTACTCAGAAGAATTTAAGACTCGTTCTGAAGCAATGCAAAGAGAGATGTTTTTTAAAAGTGTTAATGGAAGAATTTGGTTAAAGGATAAAAAAATTTTGTAAAGAAATTGGAGAGGTGCAGGAGTGGCTTATCTGGCACGCTTGGAAAGCGTGTGTACCTTCACGGGTACCGTGGGTTCGAATCCCACCCCCTCCGCAAAGCCCTTTACTTATTAGAGTTTAGGGCTTTCGTTTTATCCGAATATATTATTGTATTTACAACTGAGAAAAAATTGATTAATACAGAAAAAATAATTGTAGTTGGCGATAAACTTTTAGTTCGTCCTTATGATGGAAATAAAAAATCACAAGGCGGACTTTATCTGCCTCCAAATGTTGTAGAAAAAGAAAAAGTCCATAGTGGATATGTATTAAAAGCTGGACCAGGTTATCCAGTTGGAGTTCCAACGGATGATGAAACGTGGAAGAGTGGAGGTACAGCAAAATATATTCCTCTTGAAGCAAAGGAAGGTGATCAAGTTTTATTCTTAAAAAAAGATTCTATAGAAATTGAACTTGATGGAGAGAAATTGTTAATTGTTCCACAACCAGTTGTCTTACTAATTGTAAGAGATAATGGAAAGTAAATATTTTAAAATGATATAGGGCGTTAGGGTAATGGAAGAAACATTTATTCAGTTTGTTGAAGAGTATTACAGTAAAATTGATAGTCTAAGTAGCGAGGCAAACAAAAAATATTTTGATGCATCAATTAGTGGTTCTGATGATGATTATAAAAAATCGGCAGAGTTGCAGCTTGAGATAAGCAAGATATACTCAAACAAGAATACTTTTGAACAATTACAGAAATTCAAAAAATCTAATAATATTACTGACAGCATACAGAAACGAGAATTAGAATTAATTTACAACGAATTTGCTGGTAATCAATTTGATGAAGAATTGCACAAAGAAATAATTCTTTTATCTACCAAAATTGAAAAAGAATTTTCAACTTTCCGAGCAGAAGTAAAAGGGAAAAAGATTACAGATAATGAAATTGATAATATCCTTGAAACATCCACAAACTCAAATGAAGTAGAGACAGCTTGGATTGAAAGCAAGAAAATTGGAAAAATTGTTGCCAAGGATGTAATAAAATTAGTGAAGCTACGTAACAAGGGGGCAAGAGATTTAGGATTTAAGAACTACCACGAGATGTCTTTGCAACTAAGTGAGCAAAACTCCAAAACGTTGGATGACCTTTTTGATGAACTTGATAGAGTAATTAAGGGTAGTTTCATAAAGCTAAAAGTAGAGATTGACGATTACTTATCCAATAAATTTAATGTTGAAAAAAGTGAACTAATGCCTTGGCATTACGGGGATAAATTTTTTCAACAGGGTCCTAAAATATACAACATAGATGTTGATAAGTATTTTAGAGATAAAGATTTGGCTGAAATAACTAAAAATTATTTTAATGGAATTAATCTAAATATTGATAACTTAGTTGAAAATAGTGACCTCTATGAAAAGGAAAATAAATATCAACATGCCTATTGTGTTGATGTTGATAGAGCTGGTGATGTTCGTGTGCTTTGTAATATTAAGCAAAACCAAAAGTGGATGGGAACAATGCTACACGAGTTTGGTCATGCTGTTTACGATAAAAATATTTCGCACAAGCTACCATGGGAACTAAGAATATATGGACATATTTTTACAACCGAAGCAATTGCAATGCTTTTTGGACGCTTGGCACACAATGCACAATGGCTAAAAAAAATGGTTGGTATTTCAGAAGAAGAATCTGAAAAAATTGCTGAGCAAAGCTTTAATGCTCTGCGGAGTGAACAGCTTACATTTAGCCGTTGGGTGCAAGTTTTGTATAGGTTTGAAAGAGAAATGTATGGAAATCCTGACCAAGATTTGAACTCTCTTTGGTGGCAGTTGGTTGAAAAATATCAGTTGATAAAAAAGCCAGAGGGACGTGATGAACCAGACTGGGCTTCAAAAATTCACGTTGCACTTTACCCTGCATATTATCATAATTATATGTTGGGCGAACTATTGGCATCGCAATTGCATAATTATATTACAACAAAAGTTCTAAAGTTAGAAAAAAATAATAGTGAGAGCTTTGTGAACAGACCAGAGGTTGGTAAGTATCTAAAATATTTATTCTTTTCGTACGGAGCACTTTACCCTTGGAATGAGTTAATAACAAAAGCAACAGGTGAAGAGTTAACGCCAAAGTATTATGCCGAGCAATTTGTTAGTAAATAATATTACTTTTGTTTTGTAATATATATGTATGCAACAATAGCTATAAATGCAATTAAACTAATTGGAAGTAAATATCCATACCAGTTATATGGTTTTAGCCATCCCAAAACTCCCATTGATATTAAATGCCCTGCGGTTAGAATTGGAATTAGAGTTCTGACTATTCTTTTTATCGGATTTGGAATTATTAATTTCCCATTTTCTGTTGGAAGTAAATTGTCGCTATTTAAAATTAAAATTCCAACAAATGCAACAATACCAAAAAACAATGTAAGGTAGCCAGTAATGTTTAATTCGTTTTCTAAATAAAATTTATTGTAGTACTCAGGGCCAAGTAGCTTAAATGATATGAAAGCATGTAGTGTAGTAATTACAAAAATAGTTTTCCAAAATTTTATTCCAGCAAAATGTGTTTTGTTTTTCCCAAATAGAGATAACAGCAGAAGCAGAACAACAGTAAGGGAAAGTGCTTTGTTTGTTACATATAATGGAAGGTCTTCCCATTTAACATTTCCAAAAATATTATAGCGTAAAATTGCATATGCTAACGAAAAAATGAAAGTAGTAATTATTCTACTATACATATTATTAGATAAGTTCATTTATAATTTTTTGTTGATAAATTTATAAATTGTTCCATTTACGAAATCTGGATTTTCAATAGGCGACATATGACCTGAGTTAGGAACTATTTCAAACATAGAATCTGAAATTTTCTTTGAATCCTCTTTCATTTTATCTGGTGGAGTCATTTCATCAAACTCACCAGAAAGGTGAAGTGTTGGAATTTTTATTTTACTTAAAAATGGAGTAGAACTACCACGGCTAATCATTGCAAGCAAAGCACCTTTAACTCCAGTAGGAGTGTTAGTTTTGCTAAGAGATTTAACGGCGTTATAATTATTTGCAAACTCATATCTATAGTTTTGGCTAAAGCATCCAGGCACAAATGCTTCAACAAAAGCATCTAATCCTTCCTCGTTTATTTGTTTAATTTTGTTTGCTCGTATTAGTTTTATTTCGTCTGAATCAGCATTAGATTTAGTATCGCAGAAAATTACACCTTTAAAAATATCTTGATTTCGCTCAACAGCACGGTAGGAAATATATCCACCCATTGAAAGCCCGCAGAGAATTGGTTTCTGCAATTTCAGTTCAGCAATTATTTTAAAAAGGTCATCTACAAATTTTTCCATCGTGTATTGTCCATCGCCCACTTCGGAAGCCCCAAGTCCGCGAATGTCGTATGTAACACAAAAATAATCGGATTTAAAATACTCTATTTGTTTAGTCCACATAGTATGGTCGTATGGAAATCCGTGAACAAAAATAATTGGCTGATTATTTTTATTTTCCGAAGTGTAAACTGTTAAACCATTAATTTTACTTTCCATTATTGCTCCAATAAAAACTGCTGTATTTATGTTAAATTAATATCCAAAATTACGGTCTGCAAGCTAATTTATTATGAAGATAAATCAAAAAAACATTTGTGGAAAAGTACTTCAAAAGGAGTATGTTTTTTTGATGAAATTATTAAGAAATTTAGGTTGAGTGCAGCGATTCAGAGCGAATTTAAAAATTCCATTATTTACTTCCTGAATTGCTGGTTGAGTTCTCATAAAGTGATATTCGGTGTAAGTATTGTAGCAATAATGCCGTGCCTACAAAAGTTTCAGAGGAGCGATGTTATGGTAATGTAAAAAGGATATACAAGACATAAAAAGTTACGGCACAGGTAAGCACGAGATTATAAAGATAATTAGAACTTGGAACTGTCCCTTTTTAGATTAGAGCCTAAAAAATAAGATGATTAGCCATTTAGTGGTAGTGTAAATATAAAATTGCTACCTTTTCCAAATTCGCTTTCTACCCAAATTTTACCTCCATTTTTATTGACTAATTCTTCACATAAAATTAGACCAACCCCAGTACCACTTTCGTTGGATGTACCTATTGTTGTGTGGTGTATATCAATTCGGAATAGTTTTTTAATATCATTTTCCGAAATTCCAATTCCATTATCTTTAATTGAAATTTCAACTTCGTTCTCTTTGATTTTGGCAGAAACAATTATTTTACCATTTTTAGGTGTAAACTTAATTGCATTAGAAATCAAATTTCTTAAAATAGTTCTAAGCATCATTTCATCGGCAAATGCAGTAAAATTGCCATTAATCTTGTTAGTTATAGTAATATTTTTGTTTTTAGCATTTTGAATAAGAACTAACATCACGTGATTATTAATATCATTAATATTAACAATTGTAGGAGTAAAACTCATCCTTCCACTTTTTGCTCGCGACCATTCAAGAAGACCATCTAAAAGTTCATAAATATTTGTAGCACTATTTCTTGAAATGCGAATCATTTCTTTTCTTTCTATCTCCTCTAATTCGTCATAGCTTTCGTCCAACAACTGAGCAATTCCAAGCAGTGCACCAAAAGGTGCTTTTAGGTCGTGAGAAATAATTGAGAAAAATTTATCTTTATTTGCATTTTCTTCTTCTAATTTTTTATTAATTTCAAGCATTTTATATTCGTGGCATTTCCTTTCGGTAATATCAATAATTACTCCTACCATTCTAATTGGCTTATTATTGTGCCTTTCAATTACTCTTCCAAGTATTTGCACCCAAATCCATTCACCATTTTTGTGTTTCATTCTGGTTTCGTATTCAAAATGATTCGTTTCATTTGAATAATGTTTTTCAAGTAGTTGGTCAAGCTCAACAATGTCGTCTGGATGTACCAATCTGTTCCAAGTTTTAATATCAATAGGTTCCAGTTCTGTTAATGTATATCCCAAAATTTCTGCCCATCTTTTATTAAAAATAGCTTTTTGTGTTTGAATATTCCAATCCCATACACCCGCATTTGTTGCACTAAGAGCCAATTTTAGACGTTGGTCTTTTTCTTCAAGATTTTCTTTTATGGTTCTACCCTTATTGTTGTGGAATTAGTAAATTTGCATTAAAAAAGGTGTGCCGTGTTTTCAGAGGATTTTTTTAATTTATTATTAAATTTTGGTAGTGATTG
>CAMZLW010000154.1 GCA_947311785.1 uncultured Ignavibacteriales bacterium
CAAATATATGAGGAAACTTATTTTCTCAATAATTCCGAATAAACTCTATTTTTGCTCTATTTACGCAGTTTATTTTCACTTTCTCAAAACTTTCGGATAGCTGTGATACATACTATAAAATGTTTAGTTCTAAAGTATTGAAAATGGTATATTTCAAGTTATATTTTTAATTACTTGTAGTTTTGATGCCAAAAAAATATAACCAAATGAAATCAACTCTCCAATTTAAAGTGTTTCGAAAAGTTGGAAAGTTTTGTAGCATAGAGCGTTTTAGAAAAATTTTATCCTTCCTAAACCACTATGTTGGTGGTACTTTTAGACGATTAGACAAAAATCATATCTTCCTCTCTGCGGCGGGAATTGCCTATTCAATTATACTAAGCGTTGTTCCACTTGTGCTAATTATATTTTCTGTTTTAGGAAGTATGATTGATGTAGCAACAATTGAAGAGCAAGTTAATACTGCAATAAATGGTTTAATACCCTATGCCGATGCCGCAAGCTACATGAAAAACTTCATCCTTACTCGAATTCCAGAAGTAGTAAAATATAAATCTCTTGCTGGTGGAATTGGTTTACTTGGTTTGTTTTTTACATCCACTTGGCTCTTTAGTAGTATGCGTACAATTCTAAACAAAATATTTAAAGTTGAAGAGAGCAAAGGTGCTATTATTGGTTTGCTTCGCGATTTTGGAATGATTCTTTTAGTTCTTGTATTTATTTTACTTTCAACTTACTTACTTCCAACAATAAATTTCTTTGTTTCGCTAACTGAACGAATTAAGATACTTGAACCATTTGCCCTAGGCAGTGTCATACATGCTCTTGTTCCCTACATATCACTTCTATTGATGTTCCTAATGTTTTACATGTTCTATACATTTATTCCGTATGTACGTATGCACTATAAAGTTCCTATTGCTTCGGCATTGTGGGCAACTATTTTGTGGGAAGCTGTGCGGTTACTTTTTGTTTATTATGTTACAAATTTTTTGGCATTAAATAAATTGTATGGAACTTTTCTCTTTTTTGCTGTTGTTATGTTTTGGATATTTTATGCATCTATGATTTTTCTTGTTGGTGCAGAAATTGGGCAGCTTTACCGCGAACGAAGAGATGCACGCCGTGGTATTGTTTGGAAAGATGATTAAGTGTAAAAAACTCTCCTCTTAGAATGGGCTTATCTTTAAGTTGCACTTACAGAATTTCACACTCAATGTTTTTTGTTGAGTATAGCTCTTTGTAAGATTTCCACGTCGCAAAAATTGCTTCTTGCAATGACAAAAATCTCAATAAATTCATGAATAAAAAATATGGGAGTTGATTGAACAACCCATAATATTTTATTTCTCAAAAAAAAGAGATTATTCTTTTAATAACTTTATCCACAGTTGCATCGGGGCATGAAGCACCACTTGTTATTGCAATATTAATTATCTCCTTTTTGGGCAAATAATTTTTAGAACTAACAACAGATTTTTCTGATAAAAGAAAATGCGAAATGCTATCTTTTGAATGTAACTTAGTTTCATCAGAAATAAAATAGGTTATAAACTTTTCTTCAAGCAATTCAACTATGTGCGATGTATTAGAACTATTGTAGCCACCAACAACAATAGCTATATCAGCATTTGTGTTCATCAACTGTAGGGTAGCATTTTGGTTATTGTTTGTTGCGTAGCAAAGAGTATCGCGCGTGTTAGCAAAATGATTTTGTAAGTTCTCTTCACCATATTTTTTTGTAATAGCAGTTTTTAACAAAGCAGAAATATCTTCTGTTTCACTTGCTAACATTGTTGTTTGATTTACAACTCCAATTTTTTGCAAGTCTTTTTCAATATCAAATCCATCCGAATATTTTCCAGCAAAGTGCTTGTTAAAATTACTGATTGAAATTTCACCTAAAATTATTTGAGATAATATTTTTGCTTCATTAATATCTCTAATTATTATAGATGGAGCATTGGTTTTGCTATGCGAAAACGTTGCACGAGTCTCTTCGTGATTAACTTTGCCGTGTATTACAACGGTGTATCCTTTGTTGCCAAGCTCTTCCGATTTGTTCCAAACCTTTTCTACAAATGGGCAAGTAGTGTTGTAGTGGTAAGGGTTTATACCAACTGAATTTAATATATTTTCAACTTCTAGCGTAGTTCCAAATGCTGGAATTATAACAATATCATCTGATGTTAATTCTTCCCAATCAATTAAATTATTTCCGTTTGTATCTTGGATAAATTGAACTCCGTGTAACGCAAGCTCACTATTTACAGTAGGGTTGTGTATCATTTCGCTTAAAAGGAAAATACGTTTCGTGGGATTCTCGTTAATAGCTTTGTAGGCTATTTCAATAGCGTTCTCCACTCCAAAGCAGAACCCAAAATGCCGTGCAATATGAAAGCGAACTTTACCAAAGTCCAGTATTGACGGGCTGTAATCCTTCCCACGAGGGTCATCAGTTTTGCGTTCGGCTTTAATTTTTGAAATTACTGAACTGCGATATTTATCTGGGATATTAAATATTCTCATAAGTTTTACTAAAATAATTATTTAATTAATAACATCGATTTATTAATATTAAAATTACCAACCTGCAAACTGTAAAAATATATTCCAGAAGCTAAACCTATTGGATTAAATGTTACTTTGTAATTGCCTGGTTTTTGTTCTTTGTTTACAAGAGTTGCAATTTCACTTCCAAGCAAATCGTAAATTTTTAATTTTATAAATAAATCACCTGGTAGTACGCCACTGCGTGACTTTACTGGAATTGAATATTCTATTGTTGTGCTTGGGTTAAATGGATTTGGATAGTTCTGCAACAGAATAAATTCATTTGGCAAAGTTTCAAAATTATCTTCTGCCGATAAAATAATTCCATCATTTAAAATATCCAATGGACGTTTGCTAACGTATGGAATAAAGCCATACTCTTTAGCTTTTGAAATATATGTTTCAATAAGATTTGCATCCGTTAAATATTCTACAGAAAAGACTGGCTTTTTATTTTGAATAAATTGTGTTAAAACATTTAAGCGTGTATTATCGGGGTTATATGGATTATCTTCATCCAAATTGCCATAAAAAAAAACGTCTTCAATTCCTATTGCATCAATGGAGTTAAAGTATTTCTGCCTCAGTGTTGGTGTTACATTATCTTCTTCAATTATAAACTCACCATTTTGTGGAATAATTAAAAATTGGTTTGATGTTTTACTATCCACGTATGCTCTAATATTACTAAGAAATTGAATCATCAAAGTATCAGCATCATCTTTCTCCTTTGCAACTTCTCGCCAGTAGTAGTAGCCATCAACTATGTCGCAATAAATTCCATCAAAATTTTGTGCGATAATTGTATCTATGTAAGTGTAAATAATTTTTTGCCATTCTTCTTCCCAAAACCGAACTTCGTAATTACCTTTCCAATTTGGGTTTTCGTTGCCAAGCCAAGAGGGTGCACCACTATCGGGAATTCCATTATTATCAGCGTCCCATTCATTCATCCAATAGGGACGGTAGGTTTCGGCTTCGCCAATTGAAATATACGCAATAGCTTTTTTACCACTATTTTTAATCTGCATTATTTCTTTGGATGAAAATTTTTGTGCATCTGTGCCATCTTGCGAATAGTCAATAACAACAAGGTTAAAAGTAGTGTTGTTACTAATTTGTGAAATGTTAATATTTTGAAGTTGGTATGCCCAGCTATTAGCCTCGATTTGAGCAAATAAAAAATTTGGAAGCAAAAAAGATAAAAATAGTAACACTAAGTTTCTCATTTTAATACCTCTAATAGTATATAAATAAAAATACAATTGGAATTAACATCCCTAAAACGAACAACCATTTACCACGACCTTTAAAACCTTTTTTCCCTTTAATCATAAAAAGTCCAGTAATAGCAAGGAGAATAAGAGATGCTGCAAAAATATCGGAAACCCAAGTCCATAATCTTTTAGGAGTATTTAAGTGTAAAAAATTCATCTTTTTGAACAAGCGTCTGTTTCTAATTTTCTCAACAGAAACTAATCCAGTTTTAACATTGGCTGAAACAGTTTTTTTCTCAAGAAAAAGATCAATTTCATTTGGGCTAGAACGAAAAGAACTTTTGATTGAATCTGTAATGTTTAATTGTGAAACCACATAGGCTCTCACAATTTCTGCGGTTAAAATTGAATCATCAATTGGAGTAATGTGGAGTGTATCTGTTTCAACAACATAGTTTGGGTTCCAATCGTCAATGTGGTTTACTGCAATTCCAGAAATTGAAAATATAATAGTCAGTGCTGCCGCAACATATCCAACATCTCTATGGAAAAGCCTAACTGCTCTACGCCACTTCATTCTTGTCCTTTGTTTAATGCGTTAAATGCAACTGCGTAAAGTTGAATTTGTTTTAGCATTGCTCCAAGTCCGTTTTTACGCGTAGGCGATAGGTGGCTATCAATTCCAATTTCGTGAAGAAAATTTGGAGGCGATGATAAAATATCCGATGGTGTTTGCTCGGAATAAACATTTAATAAAAGTGCGGCTAAGCCTTTAACAATAGTTGAATCGCTATCTGCATCCAGTAAAATTTTACCATCGTTAAATTGTGCATTTAGCCAAACTTGCGATTGGCATCCTTCAATTTTGTTTTTTTCGGTTCTAAATTCTTCGGGAAACTTTTTTAACTCGCGTCCAAATTTAATTAGTAGAGCGTATTTTTCATCCCACTCAGTTATATCTGCAAACTCTTTTACAATTATTTCTTGTGTTTCTTTAATGGTCATTGTATCTCATTATTTTTTAATTTCAAATATACTAATCCACAAAGACATAATATCGTATTTTTTACATGTAGCATTTTATTTTAATGTTTTTGAAATTCTTACATGATAGAAATAAGAATAGCACCACGATTTATTGTTGTGCGGTTTCAATTTTAATAAATTGTTAATAGCTACAACACATCAAAATAAAATGTACAAAGTTAATTCTGAGTTTTCTTTTGAAATAGAAAAATAAAAAAAAAGAGAAAGTGTCTTTTAAATGACAAAACAATTCATATATTTGTTTGATGTTTATATAACAATATCGGAGAAATAAAATGAATAAAAAATTTTCAACTTTTATAATATTTTTAATTTTAAGTTCAACTGTTTTTTTAGTTGGAAGATCTTTTAGAACTTCTAAAGTTCCGCATGGTTCTAAGTTTTCGTGTAATACATGCCACACAAACGGAGGCGGTTCGGCTCGCAATGCTTTTGGTTTGGATGTGGAGAAAAGAGTAACACCTAATGGAACCGAAAGTTTTTGGACATCTGAATTTGCAGCACTTGATTCGGATGGAGATGGCTTTACAAATGGGGAAGAGTTGCAAGACCCCAATGGCGAGTGGCGAGAAGGAAATGAAAAGCCAGGGGACATAAACCTTGTAACAAATCCTGGAAACGAAAATAGCATTCCAACATCAATATTTGATGAAAGCAATAATTTCACATTTCATTTGGCTAATAATTATCCAAACCCATTTAACCCAAGCACAACCATTAAATATGAGATTGGAAACTCAAAATTTGTATCGTTAAAAATTTTTAATTCACTTGGTGAAGAAATTGAAACGTTGGTAAATAATAATC
Source organism: uncultured Ignavibacteriales bacterium (assembly GCA_947311785.1). Lineage (GTDB taxonomy): Bacteria > Bacteroidota > Ignavibacteria > Ignavibacteriales > Melioribacteraceae > 1-14-2-50-31-20. The sequence goes on from CAMZLW010000154.1 coordinate 5,625, forward strand.
AAACTGCTGGTGTTCATGAAATTCAGTTTAATGCCAATGGTTTAAGTTCTGGAATTTATTTTTACAGTTTGCAAGTGGGTGATTTTATTGAAACAAAAAAAATGACTTTAATGAAATAGATGTTGAGCAAATAGCGATGACTCACTGAGTCATCTCTATAACTTTTTGGGGAATTGGTATTATATACTAATTCCAAAAACAAAGTTAGAAATTTCTTGGTTTGGGTTTAAAATATAAGAGCCAAATATTGGAAGTGAGAAATTGTCAGTAATTTTAATTTCTTTTATTGCAGTAACTCCAATGTTAATTACGTTAAACGAATTTGTTCCATAATACATTCCTTCGCCTCCTGGTGTTGCTCCAACAAAAAAAGAAAGTTCAATGTTTTTGGCAGTAGTTCCGTAACCGAGTTCAAAGTATGATGAATAATCGGCATCGTTATAAACATTAACAAACGCCGATAGATATAGAGCGGATAGTGATACTGTTCCTCCAATTTCAATTGTGTGTGCACCAGAGCTATCGTTATAGTTTCCAAATTTTGCTCCAGCGTTTGGAAAGTAGTAATCGGTTAAAACAAAATCTAAAGTTGTATTTCCAAGTTCTGCAGAATAGCCTAAGTATAAATCTAATTCATCTGCTGGTAGCGAACTAGCATCGCGTCCTAATTGGTATGCACCCCAAGCACCAATTTATAACCCCCCAATTACTAAAGCTAAAGTTGGCTGAATGCTAGGAGAATTTCCAAAATCTGTTCCTCTCCAAATGTATCTGCTCACCAAATCTGTTCCAACGGTAATTTCTGTTTGGGCCAACAAATTAAATGAACTAATTATGATAATTGCTGTAATTAAATAAAAATTTAATTTTTAATTTTATATTTTTCATAATAAATTCTATGTTTTTTATTAACTATTTTCAACTTTCAACTTTCAACTTTCAACTTTCAACTTTCAACTTCTAATCTGTTTATGATACTTTTTCAAAATCTGGATATGCTTCCATTGCGTGTTCGCCAACATCTAAACCACCATATTCTTCTTCTTCAGATACTCTAATACCCATTGTCTTTTTCAAAACAAACCAAAGAGCAGCTGTAACTGGAACAACAAATAATGCTATTGCACCAACTCCAATTAGCTGATTCCATAATTGACCAAGCCCAGCTTTATCGCCCCAAATACCAACGGCTAGAGTTCCAAAAATTCCGCAAACAAGATGAACAGATAATGCACCAACTGGGTCATCAAGTTTAATTTTATCAAAAAGTATAACTGCAAACACAACAATAACTCCAGATATAAATCCAATAATAATAGATTCCATTGGGCTCATTAAATCGGCACCAGCAGTAATGCCCACTAAGCCAGCAAGTATTCCGTTTAGCGTCATTGTTAAATCTGGTTTTTTTGTATAGCTCCACGAAGTTGCCATTGCTGCAATTGCACCAGCACTTGCGGCAAGCGAAGTTGTAACAAAAACAAGCGAAACTATTGCTGGGTCTGCCGATAGAACTGATCCACCATTAAAACCGAACCAGCCGAACCAGAGAAGGAAAACTCCGATAACAGCAAGGGGAATGTTATGCCCAGGTATTGGATGAATTTTTCCTTTTGTATATTTGCCCATTCTTGGACCTAAAAATATTACACCAGTTAATGCACCCCATCCACCCACTGAGTGAACAAGAGAGGAACCAGCAAAGTCGTAAAATCCTAAAGTATCTAAAAATCCACCGCCCCATTTCCACATTCCAACCATAGGATATATTATGCCTACAAAAATAGTTGCAAAAATTAGAAAGCTGGATAGTTTAATTCTTTCAGCTACTGCACCCGACACAATAGTTGCTGCAGTTGCGGCAAACATTCCCTGAAACAGAAAATCCGTCCAATATGTATATCCAATATTGTAGGCACTTGTCAAATCTTCTGGATTTGCAGAAATACCAAATCCCGAAAATCCAAAAAACGCACCAGCAAAGCTTTCGCCAGGGTACATTAAATTAAAACCTACAATTGTATATGTTAACAAGCCAATTGCTGGAATTACAGAGTTTTTAAATAATATGTTAATTGTATTTTTAGATTGTGTTAAACCTGCTTCTAATGTTGCAAATCCTAAGTGCATTATAAAAACAAGTGCTGTTGCCAGCATCATCCAAAGATTATTTATTGTAAATAAATTGTTTGTAATTTCTGTTGTTACTTGACTTTCCATTTGATAACCTAGTTTTTTTCGTTTAAAATTTTATATCTATCTCAATTTTGTAAAATATTAAAGAGCAAACTTGCCCGATTCACCTGTTCTAATTCTTATTGCATCTTCAATTGGAGAAATAAAAATTTTACCATCTCCAATTTCACCAGTTTTGCAAGTATCAATTATTATCTCAACAGCTTGCTCGCACATTTCAGATGTACAAACAATTTCGATACGCACCTTTGGCACAAATTCTAGGTTATATTCCGAACCACGGTATATTTCTTTGTGTCCCTTTTGTCTCCCATATCCTCTTACTTCAGAAACAGTTAAACCCGCAAAGCCAGCTTCTTGTAATGCAGTTTGAAGTTCTTCCAATTTATGTGGTCTTATAATAGACTCTATCTTTTTCATCACATCTCCTATATTAATAAATTATTCAAAACGGTTATTGCACCTAAATAAATAAGTATTAAATACAAAACTACATAAAAAAAATAATTGTAAACAATAAAAAATCAGAATAAAATAAAGCTCCAAAAGAAAATTGTATTATAAAGTAAGGAGTAGAGGTGTTTTCCCCCAAAAAAAATTGAGAGGCTCAATGTATCTTGTTTTTATAAAAACCTAAAAAACCAAAACGAGAAAGATCGACTATAAAACTATTGCTAAATGAGTTATAGTTTAGTTTCGAAATGATAAATTGTTAGAATCGACTCAACGAGAATCTATTGCGATACCAAAAGCTCTTTAGATTCTCTATAA
>CAMZLW010000155.1 GCA_947311785.1 uncultured Ignavibacteriales bacterium
AAACGACCGCCACCTCTACAACTATTTCCAAATCATGACTTATTTTCTTCTGAGTATGGATAAATATGTTAATTATAAAACAATTTTGAACTATTTTTCAAAAACTTGAAAACTTTCGGATGAGAGTGATTTGCTTTATCTTTCACTAAGCGTTAATTCAACATCTCTGCTTTTTCCATCTCGTTCAATTGTTAATTTTACAGTATCACCTGGTTTATGTTCTTTTAAATATTTGGAATAAACTTTCAAATCTTTTACAGCCTTACCATTAAAGGCTTTTATTACATCTCCTTTTTTTATTCCAGCCTTGGATGCTGGCGAATCGTCGCCAACGCCACCAACTTTTACTCCATCTCCACGGTATGTAAAGTTGGGCATCATTCTAGTTGCAGCTTTTTTACCACTTGGTTTTTGCATCATAGGTGTGCCAGCACTAGGAACTATGTCTTTCGCTTTACCAGTAAAGGTCATTGGCTCTTTTCTATCGGCGAGATAAAGCAATGTTTCTTTTACTACCGTTGCCGTTTTTACTAAACCTGCTGGGTCAATTTTTTCAATATCATCAGTTGGCTTATGATAATCTCGATGTGGTCCTACAAAGAATTGAACTGCTGGAATTCCTTTTTCAAGAAATGCGACTTGGTCGCTAGCATCAAGGTTTTGAGTAATTAATTCAGTTGCAACACCAGTTGTAAATTCTGTTCCCATAAAAATAAATTTCCATTCACGTGCACTGTTGCTATTAATTACAATTAGTTTATTGTCAAACATTCGTCCAACAGAATCGAGATTAAGATTTGCAATAATTTTTTCTATTAAGAAATTTTTGTAATTATTTACAAAGTATCGAGAGCCTACGAGCCCTGCTTCTTCGGCAGTAAATGCCACAAAGATTACTGTCCGTGCGGGTTTCAGAGATTTCGCTGTGGTTTTAATTAGCTCTAACATAACAGCAACACCACTTGCATTATCATCTGCACCGTTGTGTATTTTCCCTTTGTTCCCTTTGCGAACATCAGGCCAACCCAAACCAAGATGGTCGTAGTGAGCAGAAATAACAAGCGGAGCATCTTTTAATTCTGGGTCTGTGCCTGGAATAATTCCAACAATATTTTTCAATTTTAGATTATTCTTATTCAGAACATCTTGAGTCCAAGTCTGATAATAAGTTCCGTTATCGCCACCAGGCTGTAAGCCATACTCTTCAAACTTTGATTTAATATACTCTGCCGATTTTTCAATTTCAGGAGAATCAATACCACGTCCTTTTAATTTGTCGGAAGCAAGATATTTAATTGTTTCCATCATTCTTTCTGCCGAGAACACTGGACTTAGTGTTGCAAGTGCTTCTCGTTTTTCTAGTTCTACTTTTACATCACTCATTTTTGAATCCAAAACTTTTGCAAGTGGAGAATTTATAACGGGCCATTGACCTTTAGCAATGTTGCTCGGTTCATCCCCAGAAAAAGCAAGGTAGCTATACTTTCCGTAATGTGGTAGTTTCCTTACAAGCCCATCGCTTGCATCTTTATTTCCAATTGATAGTAGTGCAATAATCTCATTTGCATTTTTAGGATTTACTGTTGTAATAAAAAAGCTAGTATTCTCTGTTGGAATTTCTCTTTTTGCAAAAGTAACATTTTCAGTAGTTAGCTTTGAGTTATACTTTAATATTTCTGCATTAACAACCGAAGCAAATTTATTCTCTAAACCTAAAATAATAGCTGCTTTATCTGACGGAAGTTCATCCACATCATTTTCATTTTTAATTTCAAATTTATCTTCCTTTCCCTTTATCCACTTGGTAGCAAAGGCTTTATATAAATCTTGATTGTTCAAAGGCAACACAATAAGAGTTTTATCTGCCCCATACAATTCAGTAAAAGTCGGCGGTGTTTCCATTGGATCAAGTTTTCTGAACAAATCAAATTGTGCATCAATTAATATTTTGTAGGGCTTCTCCTTGAATGAAAAATTATATTTCACTTCTTTTTCATTCATCTCAAATATTTCAGTGTGTGTTCCATTTTCGGTTACAAGTGTTACAGGAACATCAAGATAAAAAACATCATCTTGTTGGATTTGTTTTAGTGTGAATGATACATTACTAAAATCACGCACATTTTTAATTTTTACATTTTCTAGAACTATTTCAGGAGCACCAGTTCTATCAATCCATTGCTCAAAAAACCATTTTAAGTCTTGCTCGGTTATCTCTTCAAACGCAATTCTAATATCAGAAAATGAAGCACGCTTAAATTTGTTGTCTCTGTTAAATTTCTGGAAGCCCTTTATAAATAGCTCATCGCCTACTTTTCTTCTGAGCATATGAAAAAACATTGAACTTTTTCCGTAACCAATAGCCTCGCTTGGTGCGTTGTGCCGAGATAAAAATTTGTTTACAGGAAAATCATTTTCTGTATTTACATAGTTTGTATATTTTTGCAAAGTAGCTCGGCGATACTCAACCGCTTGATGGCGTTGTTCCTTAATTAAATGGTCAGCCATATATACGGTAATGCCTTCGCACCAATTTCCAGTTTCAAAATCTACATAAACTGAATTGCCCCACCAGTTGTGGAGTAGCTCGTGTGGATAAGATGAATGAAGGATAAATGGAAAGCGAATTATTTTTTCGCCAAGTAGTGTGAACGATGGCATTCCGTAACCTGTTTCCCAAAAATTTTCAATCAATGCAAATTTTGTATAAGGATATGGACCAACAAGCTTGCGATACATTTCCATATATTGTGCCGTTGTTTCAAGATACTTGCTTGCAAGCCCTTCATCGGGGGTTCGTAAAAATGCCATTGCTTCTACAGACCCCATAGAATATGAGTATTCAGTAAATGCGGCTGCAATTAAAAAGACTTCCTCTTGTGGAGTTGGTGAATCCCAAGTGTCAATGTGTCTGTTATGCCTAACTTCATCTAAAGTTCTTTCGCCAACGGAGACCGTTTTCCAATTTTGTGGTGCGGTGGTGGTTAAATTAAATGTAACTAGTTCGTCATTAAAGTATGGAACCCAATAAGTTGAACCAGCAAGGTAAACACCCTTCTCAAAAATTATTCCTGGAGACTCACTAAAACCACGTGCGTAATTTTCCTCGCTTTGCTTAATGGGCGATTCAATTTTTCCGCTGTATTTAATTGTAATTTCAAATGCACCCTTTATATTATTAGGTAATTTTATCTTGTAAACATTGAGCATTAGTCCATTTGAAGAATCGATATCGTCTTTATCCATTCCAACATCTTCAGCATTAACAGACTTGTTTAATTTTTTTATAAATTTGTTTTGTTCAACAACAAGTCCGTTGTGAAGTTTAAATTTTAATCCATCCGCAATTTGATTTTCTGGAATTGTTATTATATCTATTACCGATATATAGGATTCATCGGGTTTTAACTCCGCCGTTATTTTGTGATTGATTAAATTATTTTGTGCACTAACTACTACCGCAAACAGTAAAAATAATACTATTCGATTTATCATTGTTTTTCTCCAATTTTTAATTTTCTAATTTAATAAATAGTGCTTTACCTAATTGCATTATTTTAAAAGCTTCTTTATTTATAGTGTTTTTTCTTTTAACCTTTCTGCAATTTCATTTGCTCGTGTTGTAACTTTATTGGGATAATCCATAATTTCAAGTAGCTTAATGGCATTGCCGTTGGAGTGTGGACCTGCAACTATCTTATAATCAAAATAGAATTTATCATTTTCAACTTGCTCACTAAAATGAAAACTATCAAATTTGTTTTTCAAAAGATATTGCAATTCAATATCGTGTGTAGTAACAAGGGTTTGGTTCGACTGGTTTAAAAATTCCAGCACTGCCGTTGAGGTTGCTAACCTTTCAATTGTATTAGTGCCACGAAAAATTTCATCAATCAAAAACAGATAGTTGTCGTTAGTTTTTGCCAATTCAATAAATTGTTGTATCCCCTCAATCTCAGCAAAGAAATAACTTTTGGAATTTTCAAGATTATCTTCTCTTTTAATTGAAGACTTTACACAAAATTGATAAGTAGTAATGTTAGAAGCGTGGCAAAGGTAAATTGTTTGTGCCAGTATTAGGTTTACTCCAACCGTTTTTATAAATGTAGTTTTGCCGGCCATATTTGAGCCAGTTATTAAAGCCGATTTATTTAATTCGTTAATGCTATTTGATACTGCATTATCCACAACTGGATGATATAAATTTTCAAAAGAGATTTTCTTTTCTGAAGTGAATTTTGGAGTTGTAAGATTTTTATTTTCTTCAATGTATGATGCAAGAGATATAATTGTATCAAGTTCTGCAACCGCTTCAAAGACCTCCCTAATTTCATCGAGGTGTTTTTCCATGATAGTAACAGATTGTAAATACTGCCGTAAATCAAAAAGAAACAATAAATTGAAATATTCAATAATCACTGCCAAAGATGGATCCATCATTGATTTATCAATTACAAAACGCCCAAGTTTTTTACTTAGCTTGTTTAAGATTCTTGAGCTATTTTTTAATATTTGAAGTTGGTCTATCTTTGAATCTGTCTCAATTTTTGAAATCCATTTACTAGCAATAATTAGTTTGTTCAAATTTGAAAGTCCAAGAAAACTTTCGTAAAATTTATCCGTGTAAACTTTGTTGATAATTATATTTGCAACCGCCGATGCAATTGCTAACAAAAAAAATGTTGTATCATAGAAGGTAAGCATCGTTGAAGCAAAAGCAAGATAAGACATGAAATAGAAAAAAGCTGGGTACTTAGGACGCTTTGGAAATTTTCCGAAAAGAATATTTGAAATAAAATTTGCTCCAACATCGGTTAGGTTTAGCAACCGATACTGAATAGATTCTCTTAACTTTTTATCTTTTCTAAAAACATTTGCAAGTTTAATTCTTTGCTTAAGAACTCCTTCATCATTTTCGTATTTGTGTAATATATGAAAAAGAAATTGTTGCCCTATTCCAGAAATGTTTCTATCTATTTTTGAAAATAGTGTATTAAAGTTTAAGTCTGTCCAAGTTCTATCGTCAACAAATTCGGTTTTAGAATTTTTCATTTTGTAGTTATGATAAAATGAAATTAATCCAAAATCGCGATGTCTTGCAATCTCTTTTCCCCAAATATTTTCTAAATGCTTTAGCTTTTTCTTTTTGCCAAACATTATAACGCTCTCTTTTTATTCCTCAAAAATATCGTATTCATCATCATTCGGACGTAGTTCATCATACATAGCTTGTAACGAATTAAATGCAGCCTGACTTCCACGATGTGCTGCTTTTCTGTATAAGTTTGCAGCTTCAGCCTTGTTCTGCTTTACACTTAAACCCTTTTCGTAACAATACGCAAGTGCTGCCTGTGCAGATACAGAGCCTTCTTCCGAGGCAGTTTCCAACACTTCAATGTTTTTTTTGTCATTACTTCCAAGTTGGATTTTTGCAAATGCAACACGAACTTTTGCTTCGGCACTTCCTAACGCCTCTGCGGTTTCCCAATACTCAATTGCCTTCTCTTTATTCTGTTCTACCAATGTTCCCGAGTAATAACATAGTCCCGTTTCAATTATTGAATAAATATGTTTCTGCTTAACACCCTTTTTTAGTAATTCTAATGCTTGTTCATCTGCCAATTGGTAATCGAGTCCGAGGGCTGTTAAGCCTGCCCACACGTACATTGCATCAGAATTATCTTTATCAACTTCCTTTTTAAGCAAATCAAAAAAACCATCTCTCTGTACTAATTTCATGATGTACTCAACAGATTTTCTTGAACCAAGCCTAAATGCGTGAATATAATTTACGGCTGCTTTAATAATATTTTTATCAACAATAATTCCTTCTTGAAATGCTCTACCAGAAATAAGTAATGCTTCGGGGCTACCCTTACTAACTGCATAATTAATTAGTCCAATGCCCGTTGTATCATTGGCCGAAAGAGAATCTGCAAATTTTTGAACACCAAGCATTTCTTTTAGGTCACTATTGTTTTTCTCTAAAATCATTTCTAGGTACTTACGAGTATCTGCTTTAGAGACTGTATCCTTTTCAAGATTTATAAAATCCAATTCCCAATCTTTACCCCATGCTGCCGTTTGCGGATTAGTAACAGTTGCCGAGACCAGTGCTGGCGGGGCAGAATTTATTGTTTCATCATCTTCCCTCGATTTTCTGGGCAATTCAATTCCCATTTTTTGAAACTCTTTTACAGTCTCTTTTGCCGGTTTGAAATTTTGGTCGGCCGCTTTTTTAATCCAATAATATGCTTCTGTAAAATTACGATTTACAACCAGATTGTCTGTTAAAAAAATTCCATAAACAAATTGAGCTTCTGGCATTCCGTTTTTTGCTGCCGCTTTAAAATAATTATATGCCTCAAACGGATTCCAGTCAACACCAATGCCATTGTTGAGCATTATTGCATAGTTAAACCAAGCTGATGTGAGGTTTCGTTTTACCGCTTGTTTAATCCAATAAATTGCACGAGTTGTATCCTTCTTCATTCCCTGCCCTGTTAAATGTCTTATCCCAAGCTCGTGCTGTGCAAAAGGATCACCACGGTTTGCTTTGTTCTGCAATATATATGCGGTCATAAGTGGATACGAAGGATAGCGTGAATTAACCAACGGATAAACGTGATTGTAAGGCCACTTCTGTTTTATGGCTTTACTAATTGTTGTATCTTGACGCTGTGCCGATAAACTTCCTACAAGAAAAATAATTATGGATAAAAATAAAATACGCAAACTCTTTACCTGATAGTTAAAAATAATAATTGGATATTTAATGATATAATTATCTACCTGCAAATTTGTTTGGGGTATTTATTTTGTCCTTTTATAAAACGAGGTTGTGTTTACGCCATTTTCAGATTTGTAGGAAACTGAATCCATTAAAGTATCCATAATATATAATCCCATTCCTCCCTCTGGTGCGGTGGATAAATCATTTGGGTCAAATTGTAGTTTTGGTTTGGAAAAATTTGTGCGGGTAATTCCAGTTTCTAAAATATCAACTTCCACTCTGGTTTTTGAAATTCCAATAATCACATCTATGTTATGACCAGGTTCTTCAACATAAGCATGCTCAATGGAATTATTTAACGCCTCCATTAAACTAATTAATATTGGGTCGCTAACATCTTTGCTAACTCGTTGCTCTCTTAAATATGATTTTATTTTTCTTGATACCGTCGATATATTATGGTATTCACTGGTAAACGAAAATTTATTAATAGCCATTTAGAAAGTAATATTTTGTGAATTGCTAAGATAGGAATAATTGATAAGACTTAAAATAGCATGTGAATATATTTATAGTCAAAATGTATAATTAACTCTACAACAATATTTGTTATGATATAGAATACCTTCCACTAAAACTAAGTTTACTACGAATATTTAAACATAATAATAATTGGCACTCTCTTTGAATACAAAAGCAGACACAACACATAGGAGTTAACGATGAAAACTTTAGCACTACTTTTACTTATAATTCCAACCATTTTATTTGGACAATACAACACAGCAGCAATTAACTTTGGAAGATTTAACCCCGCGGCAACTGATGGTGGTTTTATTATTGGATACAAGGGTGAAAAATTTGTTGATAGAAATCTTAGTATTGGATGGAGTGCCAGTTGGTTTCACAAACAGTATGTTGACCAAGTTTTACTTGGCGAAGTTCAAAACTATTATGGCGTTATTAATGGCTCGGTAACAGAAAATAGGGCAACCACAAATTTACATTCTGTTCCTTTGATGTTTTCCCTTACCTCATATTTTCCCGTATTGCCTATTGTAAGTGCATATCTTACTGGCAGTGCTGGTGTTGAAGGCTTAATGATAGTTTATAAAAACCTCCAAAACGAAAACGATAATGAATATAAAACCGCCTGGGATTTTGCTTGGGAAGTTGGAACTGGACTAACTTACAAATTAGGAAACCGCTCCGATTTTTATGGTGAAGTTTCGTATCACAATTCAAATCCTAGTTGGGACTATAAGGTAAAAGATAATCAAAACGGTGGAACAAAATTACTAAGCCAATCCTTTGATATGAGTGGAGTTGCTTTCAAGTTTGGATTTAAATTTTTATGGTAACTTAATTTAGGATAAAACTGAGGGCATATCCAACAAGCAAAAGAAAGGAGGGAGCAATTTGCTCCCTTTTTTCTTATCAGAATTAGTCTAATTTTTTGTGGTATAGTTATAAAATAGGTTGATTCATTTCAGTTACTTTTTCTTTAGTTTATTATTTAAATATGTTAAACCCAAATCATGCATTAGAATAACCAACCAAAATAATAAATTCTATTAAACCCAGTAAACACATAGGGTTAAACCCCATCTATCCAATAGAAAACTTGAAAGGAGTCTCTAAGTTTTGAATTTGGGAGAAAATACCATCCATCCATTTCCTCCTATTTACAGGTAAAGCAATCTTGAGTACCTTTTTGTTAGAGTGGTTAACCGTCCAAGCACCTAATACAAAGCAATAGAGTTTTAATGTTTTTAATGTTGACCTTTTATGAGATTGAAGAGCAAAAAATCTAAACAAACTCATAATATTGTAAGCAACCATAATAAATCTAAAGGAAGCTTCGGTTGCCCAAAAGTCTTTCAAGCAAAAATTTTCTAAACCATAAACACTGTTTTTTATGTTAGAATACATTCGAACTGGAGGCTTTAAAGTTTTTTGTGTAAACGGCAATTTTCAGATTTTATAAAAGTCAAAAAATCCCTCTGAAGCTCCGCTCCAGAGGGATTCTACCCATTTACACAAAACTTTTTACACTCCCTGAAAAGTTTATATTTGGAGTTATATACCTAATATATTCACAACTTTGTGAAATTTTACATTTAATCTATTAACTTTTTAATTTCTTCCCTTACTTTATCGCGTAAATCTTTAGTTGGAAGTTCTTTTATTGTTTCGGTAGAAATGGGTTTTCCGAACTTAATTTTTATCTTATTTGGATTTATCGTCCACGAGTTTTTGTTTTTAAGTGTGTATAATCCTGATAACCCAATTGGTATAATTTCAACTTCAACCTTTTGAGCCAACAAAAAAGGAAAGCCTTTAAATTGGCGAAGTTCTCCATCCATTGTTCTGTGTCCTTCGGGTAAAATTATCATCGACTTACCTTCAGAAATAACTCCAGCTGTTTTTCCAATACTATTTAGTGAACTAAAAATATTTTTTCTATTTATAGGAATATTTCCCATTCGTCTCATTGCCCATCCATAAATAGGCCAAGCGTGTTGCCTATCGGCTTCAACCCCACGAACACAGCCAGGAATAAACCCACCAATTAGTGGCACATCAAAAAGAGAAACATGGTTTGCCATGTAAAGGTAAGTTTTATTGGGTGTGATGTTTTCTATTCCTTCAACATCAACCTTAATAAATAAAATTGTAAACATAAAACGCAATAGTTTTTGTAACCACGGTGTATATTTCTTTGAAGGAAAAATATATGAAACAGTAATTGCAAAAATTAAAAAGAAAAGGGAATATATAAATAAAACAATCCACAAATAAACAGATAAAATATACTTCATTTCCAAAAAACCGCTATGGCGTGTTTTAAACAATTAATTTCAACAGGGGTCGTTCCTAATAATTCGCCATCGGGTGTTAGTACCAGAGGTTTGTCGGATTCTATTTTAATATGCTTTGCCTTGAATGTATCTATTTCTTCAAGATGAATATGCTCACCTGTTTTAATTTTAACTAAACCCTTTAATAATCTTAAGCGACTAATTTTTTTAACCAAAGTAACATCCAATAAGCCATCATCAATTTCTGCAGTAGGAGCCATTAAAAAATCACCTCCTGTATATCGAGTATTTGAAATTTCAATAAATGTAGATTTGGTTTCAATTTTTTTACCATCTATTTCCAATCTAAGTTTTGTGAATTTTAAAACAAGTATCCTATAAAGCACACCAATTTGATATGAAAAATCCCCAAGAAATTTAAAATGTTGAGCCGTTTTATTTGCATCAACAACAAATCCTACTCCAATAATATTTAAGAAATAATAATCTTGTTTATCAGTGGTAAACTTACCAACATCAACTTTTTTCACTTTTTGGTTACTAATAATTTTAATTGCTTCTTCAATTTGAGTGCTGTTTAATCCAAGATCGTGTGCAAATGCGTTGCCTGTTCCAACAGGTAAAATTCCTATTGGAATTCTCTTTTTTGAATTGTTTTTGAAATAACCATTAATAACCTCAAACAAAGTTCCATCGCCACCAGCAGCAATAACGCCATCGTATTTTGAAAAATCGGCATTGCTCACAATTTCAATTCCATGCATTGGATGTTTTGTAAGTGCTAAATCAAAATCAATTTTATATTTTGCTAACAGACTTTCAACAAGTGGTAAGCTTTTTTTTGCTCTTCCACTTCCAGCAAAGTTGTTATAAACCATTAGTATTTTCATATTAAATCCTAAATTTTTGGATGGTGTTAATTTTATTAACTAAAAATAGTTATAAATGATGTAAAATGAATAGTAGCAAAGCGAAGACAGCGATTCAGAGCGAATTTAAAAATTCCATTATTTACTTAATTCAACTATTTGTACTTTTAATTGTATTGCTTTAATAAACAAAACAACGGGAATTTGGAACATTTTAATTTACTCCCCGAATTGCTGAGCAAAGATATTTTAATAATTTAACTTGCTCAAATTGAGTATATTTACAACCCTAAAAAATAATGAATGTAAAGATGAAAAGTAATTTAAATGTATTTCTTCCTGGGTTAGATAATCAAATAAGATTTTTGAAACGTAGGATAGAGTTAAAAGGTAAGCGAACTTTAACCATTGGTAGTGCAAGCGAAGAAATTGTAAAACTGCTTGCAAGTGAAACAGAGTTAAAGGCTGAGTTAATAGTTGAAGATTATAACTCGCTAATAAATTCGAGATTATTAATTAGCGAAGAGAAAAACACAATTGTTAAGCTAATGGATTTTGAAGTTACAGACTATAACAACGAGGAATTTGATGTTGTTTATACTCAGGGCGGAATTTCAAATCCACGCAGAAATAAAATAGTTAAAGAAATAAAACGTATTCTTAAACCAGAAGGAATTTTTTGTGTTGGCGAAGTAGTTAGCTTACAGGAAGAACTTCCAAATGTAATTTTGGATATTTTTGATTCGTCCGAATTAGAACCTTTAGCATCTAATAAAATTGAAGATTATTACAGAGAAAGAAATTTTGAAGTAGTTGAAAAAAAGGATTTATCGTTTACCCTTAGTGATTACTATACAAAAAATTTGTACGAGCTAAAAAAATCGGTTGTAAACTTAGAAGAAAATGAAAAATCATATTATAAAAAATTAATAAATATGATTAGCCACGAGGCTAAAGCATTTTTGAATCAAGGAGCCGACGAGTATATTGGCTTTTATTCGCTAATATTAAAAAAGTTGTAAAAAAAAGAATACCGCTAAGGCACAAAGACGCAAAGAAAAAAGCGTTTTCGCTATACTACTAAAAAGGAATATTATGAAAAAAGGTGAAATTTTAGAATTAGATATTGATGGCTACGCATACGAAGGAAAAGGAATTTGTAAACTTCCTATTGAAGACAACGATGAGTTAGCAGCCGAAGGGAAAAAGTTTGTTGTGTTTGTTAATGGCTCGTACCCTGGCGATAAAGTTAAAGCACAAATAAGAAGAAAGAAACGCTCTTACGCCGAAGCAGTAGTTGAAGAAATTATTATTCCATCGGAAGATAGAGTTGAAGCTAAATGCTCGTACTTTGGAACTTGTGGCGGTTGCAAACAGCAAAACTTAAAATATTCCGTTCAGTTAAAATATAAAGAAGACCAAGTTCGCGATACTTTTGAAAGACTTGGTGGATTTGAAAATTTTGCAATGGAACCAATAGTTGCATCGGAAAAGGTTTTCTTTTACCGTAACAAAATGGAGTTTTCTTTTGCAAACAAACGCTGGTTAACTAAAGATGAAATAGGTAGCGAAGCCGAAATACCTAATCGTAATTTTGCTTTGGGCTTACACATACCAAGAATTTTTGATAAAGTTTTAGATTTAAATGAATGCTTTCTTCAATCGGAGGAGAGCAACAATATTCTGAATTTTACACGCGAGTTTTTTAAATCAAAAAATGCTACAATATTTTCTACAAAAACTCACGAAGGATATTTGAGACATCTTGTAATTAAACAAGCATCCAACACAGATAACTTAATGGTAAACTTAGTAACCTCATCACAAAACGATGAATGGATGAAAGAATATTCTGCAAAACTTTTGGAAGAAGTTCCAAACATTACAACAATTGTGAATAATATAAACACTAAAAAATCGCAAACAGCTTATGGTGATTTCGAAATTAATTATTTTGGAGATGGTTTTATTTACGATACAATTGGTGATTTTAAATTTAGAATTAGTGCAAATTCGTTCTTCCAAACAAACACAACACAAGCTACTAATTTATATAAAATTGCTCTTGATTATGCCGAGTTAAAAGGGGATGAGGTTGTTTACGATTTATATTCTGGGGCTGGAACAATATCAATTTATGTTTCTAAACACTCAAAAGAGGTTTACGCATTTGAGGCTATGGATAGTGCAGTAAAAGATGCAAAGAACAATAATAGGTTAAATGAAATTAGCAATGTAACGCATTTGCAAGCCGATTTAAATAGATCGTTTCTTCCAATTGTTGAACACAAGTCAGTTCCAAAACCAGATGTAATTTTGTTGGATCCACCAAGGGCTGGAATGAATCCTAAGACAGTTAAGGATTTAATAAAACTTGATGCACAAAAAATTGTATATGTTAGCTGTAACCCAACCACGCAAGCACGTGATATTAAACTACTTGCCGAAGCTGGCTACAAGTTAATAAAAATGCAACCTGTAGATATGTTTCCTCACACTTATCACATTGAGAATGTTGCTTTGTTGGTTAAAGTGTAAAAAGGAATAAACTAATAATTGTATGAGTCCAATCTAATAAAGTTAAAAGTGTCATTGTACGGTGCTTTGTGCCGTAGCAGTCTTTAAATTTAATGTAATTCTTTGGTTACAAAAGGAGAGTAGTATAATGTCTGAAAATAAAAATTTAGGATTCAATTCCAAGTGTGTTCATTCTGGAATTAAAGAATATGAGTACGGTCCAGTAGTTCCACCAATTTATCAAACTTCAACATTTAAATTTGAAACAGCCGCACATGGTGGCTCTCTATTTAAGGGTGAGCAAAAGGGATATATATACACCCGTATGCTTAATCCAACAGTAGAGGCTATGGAAGATGCAATTGCAGCTTTAGAGAACGGACACAAAGCTCTTGGTTGTGGAAGTGGAATGGCAGCAGTTCACACTGTGTTTTCGGCACTTGTTTCTGCTGGCGATCATGTGGTTTGCTCGGAAGCAGTATATGGTCCAACGGTTACTTTGTTAAAAACAGTTTTTTCAAAATTTGGAGTGGAAACAACTTTTGTTGATGCATCTAATTTGGATGCAATTAAAAATGCAATTGAACCAAACACAAAAGTTGTTTACATCGAGACACCAGGAAACCCAACATTAGCAATTGCAGATCTTGAAGCAGCAGCAAAAATTACTCACGATGCAAACGCAAAGCTTGTTGTTGATAACACATTTATGTCGCCAGCATTACAGAAGCCTTTAGATTTAGGGGCAGACGTAGTTTTGCATAGTTTAACAAAATTTTTAAATGGACATGCTGATGTTGTAGGTGGAATTGTAATTGTTAAAGACGAAGAAACATATATTCATTTTAGAAAAATATTAAATCAAACTGGTGGAGTAATTGACCCATTTAATTCATTCTTAGTTCATCGTGGATTAAAAACGCTTGCCCTTAGAATGGAGCGTCATTGTGCATCTGCTCAAATAGTTGCCGAGTGGTTAGAGGCTCATCCAAAAATTGAGTGGGTTCGCTATCCTGGATTAAAATCGCATCCACAATACGAAGTTGCACAACGCCAGCACAAAGCTCAAGGCGGAATGATTACCTTTGAAGTTAAAGGTGGTTTTGCTGCTGGTGAAACTTTTATGAATTCGGTAAAGCTAATGCAATTAGCCGTTAGTCTTGGTGGAGTTGAATCCCTTATCCAACATCCTGCAAGCATGACCCATGCCTCAATGGGCAAAGAGCTACGCGAAGAGGCTGGAATTACAGATGGATTAGTGCGGCTCTCTGTTGGAATTGAAAACGTTGAAGATGTAATTTCCGATTTAGAACAAGCATTAGATAAAGTATAGTCTTTTTTGCAGTGGGCGTATGAATTACGTCCACCACTATAAACATTGGCTAAATGTAACCCAAGCGACAAACCAGGCACACACCATTTTGTAACTTTACAATAATAAATTTTGTTATAACTCTTTAAAAATGTCATATTAATTTAATAAAATAATAACACTAATAGAAAATTTGGGGTAACGTAAGGAGCCCGTCCCGAAGGGATGCCGTAGGCATAGGGCGACTGAAGTTAC
>CAMZLW010000156.1 GCA_947311785.1 uncultured Ignavibacteriales bacterium
AATATGATGCATCCACAAAAGAATTAACAGGTACTTCTTTTACATGGGAAAATCCAGCAGATGCCGATGCTTACGCTAGAGGTCTTGATTTTTCACCAGATGGGAAAATTGCTTATGCTGGTACTTATGCTACAGGTACCCCAAGAATTCAAAAATTCATGTTTGGTGGTACAGATGTAAAACAACTTGATGCAGTTCCTAACAAATATGAACTTTCTCAAAACTACCCTAATCCATTTAATCCAACTACTGTAATTAACTTCTCAATTCCTCAAAGTGGATTAGTTACTGTAAAAGTTTATAATACATTAGGACAAGAAGTAGCAGAATTAGTAAACAGTGTTAAGAATGCTGGTACATTTGAAGTTACTTTTGATGCTTCTAACTTAACATCAGGTATGTATATATACAAAATTTCTTCAGGAAACTTTACTGCAACTAAAAAAATGATGCTTTTAAAGTAGTATCTCCTATAAAAGTAAAGTGATAAATATTGTTTATCATTTATCCCTTTGTTATAAAAGCCGATTTTATTAAATCGGCTTTTATATTATATATCCTTTAATTAGATTTGTTTTTTCTAATTTAAAAAAACAAATAAAATTTTTATATTTTCTATCGCAAACCTCAAAATCTAATTTATGAATATACTCGGAATATCTGCTTTTTATCACGATAGTGCTGCGGCACTAATTGTTGATGGAAAAATAATTTCGGCAGCTCAAGAAGAACGATTTTCACGCAAAAAACACGACCATCGTTTTCCCAAAAATGCAATACAATTTTGTTTGGAAGAAGCAAATATATCTATTGCAGATATTGACTTTGTAGCGTTTTACGATAAACCATTCCTTAAGTTCGAGCGAATTCTTGAAACATATCTTACATACGCACCAAAGGGTATAAAGTCATTCATAAAAGCAATGCCTATCTGGATTAAAGAGAAACTTTGGCTAAAGGAAGTAATAGGTTCGGAGCTTAATTATAACGGAAAAATACTTTTCCCCGAACATCATCAATCACACGCAGCATCTGCTTTTTATCCATCTCCTTTTGAGGATGCAGCATTTATTACATTTGATGGAGTGGGCGAGTGGACTACAACAAGCATTGGTGTAGGCGAAAACAATAAAATTAAAATTCTTGCAGATATTAAATTCCCACATTCGCTTGGTTTACTCTACTCTGCTTTTACATATTATACTGGCTTCAAAGTTAATTCTGGCGAGTATAAAATTATGGGGCTTGCTCCATACGGCGAACCCAAATATGTAGATTTAATTTTAAATGAACTTATGGATTTAAAAGAGGATGGCTCATTTAAATTGAATATGAAATATTTCAATTTTGCTGCTGGACTTACAATGACTAATTCAAAATTTGATAAGTTATTTGGAGGAAAGCCACGTAAGCCCGAATCGGATTTAACGCAACGTGAAATGGATTTAGCCCGCTCTGTGCAAGATGTTACCGAGTTGGTAATGTTACGAACAGCAGAGCATGTTAAGAAAATTACAGGAAAGAAAAATCTATGTCTTGCTGGTGGAGTTGCTTTAAATTGTGTTGGAAATGGGAAAATATTACAAGAAAAAATATTTGATAATATCTGGATTCAACCAGCCGCTGGTGATGCTGGCGGTGCCCTTGGTGCAGCACTATTTATTTGGCATCAGTATTTAGCTAATCAGCGAAAAGTAAATGGCAAAAGTGATTCTCAACAAGGCTCATATTTAGGACAAAAATTTGAGAAAGAGGAAATCAAAGAATTTCTAAATTCCAAATCGATAAATTATAAGGAATACAGAGAGGAAGAAATTCCAACAGTAATTGCAAAATTGTTGAATGAAGAAAAAGTAATTGGATGGTTCAATGGTCGTGCCGAGTTTGGACCACGAGCTCTCGGAAACCGCTCTATTATTGGCGATGCTCGTTCGCAAAAGATGCAGTCTATTATGAATTTAAAAATAAAATTCAGAGAAAGTTTCCGCCCATTTGCCCCATCTGTGCTTGAGGAAAAAGTATCTGATTATTTTGAGATTGATGTTGCAAGTCCGTATATGCTGTTGGTTGCTGATGTTAAACGGAACCGACAGAAAAGAATGTCAGAAACGGAGAAGAAACTTTTTGGAATTGAAAAACTAAATATTAAACGCTCCGATATCCCTGCAATTACTCACGTTGATTATTCTGCACGCATCCAAACAGTAAGTAAAGAAACAAACCCACTTTACCATGCAACAATATCAAAGTTTGATGAGCTATATGGCTCGGCTGTAATTGTTAATACATCGTTCAATGTGCGTGGCGAACCAATTGTAAACAGACCAGAAGAAGCCTACACTTGCTTTATGCGAACCGATATGGACTACTTATTACTTGGCAATTTGTTGTTGGATAAAAATGATATGAAAAAATTAGATAAAGATATTGATTGGAAAAAAGAATTTGAGTTAGATTGAAGGAATAGCACGCAGATTAAACGGATTGAACAGATAAGAACGAATAACATAAACGTCATTGCGAGGAGTCCACGTTTCATCGGACGACTTGGCAATCTTTGTAGATTGTCCCAAGGGGATTCTTGCAGAGCCTCAACTCAAAAAACGAGTTTCGCAATGACTATAATAAATTAAAAATAAAGTTTTGTGGCAAAATGATTTTAGAAGAAATACGAAATATAAAAAGTGACAAAAAAGAATTAAAGAAATTTGGAATTACAATTGGTGTTGCATTATTAATTATTAGTGCTATTCTTTTTATATACGAAAAACCATCTGCCCCATATTTTATAGGAGTGGGATTTGTATTTCAAATAGTCGCTCAAATATTTCCGACACTATTTTTGCCACTTCAAAAAATCTGGATGGCTTTTTCTGTAGTAATGGGTTTTATAATGACCCGCGTTATACTCTCCGTTTTATTTTATCTTGTCATTACTCCAATAAGTTTTATCTCAAAAATCTTTGGTAAAGATTTCCTAAATTTAAAGATTGAAAAAGATAAAAAATCGTATTGGAATTTAAGAGACGAAGAATACGAACAATCATCAACCGAAAAACAATTTTAATATTATGAGCAAACTTTCAATACTTTCAGAGCTGTGGGATTTTCTTAAAGAACGTAAAAAATGGTGGCTACTTCCTATTGTGATTTTTTTAGTTTTACTTGGAAGCCTAATTGTGCTAACACAAGGCTCTGCATTAGCACCATTTATTTATGCAATCTTTTAGTTTAATTGCTTTTGGCAAACTTTGGGTTCTAAAATATTTGAACAAAACTATCAAGGATTATATTTTTATAAAATAGTGGTTCTTGTTTTGAAAAACTTAAAAAATATAGATATCTTATCGTCTATAAAAATGGAGAATTAACAATGATTACTGCAGATGCATTACATCCTCAATATATAAAATCATCCAAAGGGGAAGATTCTCTTGTCGTGTTACCCGTAAAAGAATTCAACAGATTAATAGAAGATTACAACGATTTAATTGTTATTGAAGATAGAAGGAATGAGGGAAAGATATCGTTGCAAGAATTGAGACAGAATTTAGAAACTTCAAATAATGTATAAACTAGAAATAACAAAATCTGTTGAAAAAGATTTTAAGAAAATTCATGCTAAATATTATATCCCATTATTAGATGCAATAGAATGATTACCATCAAACCCATTTCCAATCTCAAAATATAAAAAACTAAAAGGGAC
Organism: uncultured Ignavibacteriales bacterium; assembly: GCA_947311785.1. Classification (GTDB taxonomy): domain Bacteria; phylum Bacteroidota; class Ignavibacteria; order Ignavibacteriales; family Melioribacteraceae; genus 1-14-2-50-31-20. The sequence goes on from CAMZLW010000156.1 coordinate 3,710, forward strand.
TTCTAATTCTTATAGATTGCGTGTAGGTAATTATAGAATTCTTTATGATGTTGAAGATAAAATAAAAATAATAACGGTTTATCGCGTAAGACATAGGAAAGATGTTTATAGGAATCAATAACTTTTTCAAATTCTATGTAAGTGTTGTTGCTTTTGTGTCTGCTTTTTCCCAATCTATTTTTTCCCTACTTGCAATAATTGTCTCCGTAAATTCTTTGCCCTTTTGAAATTAGGGTTTACACTTAAACAATAATTTATGGTTTCCAAAGCTAATTTATATTTCTCTTCCAATAAATACGCACCTGCAAGATTGTAATAAACTTGTGCATCTTGAGGATTTAATAGGACTGATTTTTTTAAATGTTTAATTGCAATTTTATTTTTCTTTTTTGATAACTCAATAATTCCAATCCACTTACTTGCGTAAGCATTCTCTTTTACTTTGTCATATTTGTAAAGATAGGGGAGAGCTTCATCAAACATTTTAAGACCAATTAAATTATTTGCAACCATTTTGTAATAGTCATAAACAAACGGATACTGAAAAATTACAGCATCCATTTCTTCCAAATAATTTTTGATATCGCCCTGCTTAAAAAACCACTTTGCCATTTTTCTGTGGGCTCTTTCCCACGAGTATTTATTATCAATTACAAAAAGAGCCAACGAATCAGAATAATTTTGGACATTAAAACTTTCAATTACATGCTTCAATGTTTTTGGGGTTTTAACAAATGGCCAATCAGCCTTTAGGATTAGTAACCGATATTTACCAATTGTAGAATCGAGATGGGTAAAATTATAATTGTTTCTAATAAACAAATCTTGTTTTTTGCTGGTAGCTAATACGCCTTTTGAATTTGGTAAAAGATTTTCTTCCAGCATTTTTGAAAAAAACAATTCACCAATCTCCTGATATCCAGTAATAGTGGGGTGAAGATGATCGGTCATTAAATTGTTACCAACAATTCCAGCATCACTAATTTCATTAAATTTTTTAACACTACTTATAAATGGGAAATTGAATTTTTTAGCAAGATTTTTAATAATTAAATTAATCTCGGATGGAGCTCTAAACCTTAGGGCATCAAGGTCTTTTGCTTTTTGGAAATACTCTAAGGCTTTTCCAAAATTATTTGATGCAAGATTTTCTTTCCCTTTTTTGTAGTTGTACTTTGCAGAACTCTCATCATTTTTATTACTAGAAACAAACGGAGCTTGGTCTTTCAAATTGCATGCTAAATCGGAAAGTATAACTTTTACATTTGCATCTTTTGCCATTTGCAACATTTCATTTAAGTTGCCCTCAAACTGATTTACTCCAGTCTGGTAAACGGATGAGCCAAGTTTAATCATTTGGTCGTTTGCCATACGCGACATAAGCGTTCCACCTTTTTCTTCGGATGAAGCAAAAATGGACATAATGCTTTTTATAAAATTACGTAGCAGTTGAATTGTTTTATATTTGTTTGCCTTTAGCATTTGGTTTACTAACCAGCGTGAATTACCAAGTGTTTCTAACGAACCAGCACCAAGTGCACCGTAGTATTCGTTATGCCCAGCATAGAACAGAATTATATCTGGTTTTTGTTTAAGAATACCTGGCATCATATCGAGCAACGAATAACTATTTATTGCTGCCATTGCCGTGTTTATTACTTCAATTGTTCTGTTAGGATAAACAAGTTCAAGTCGCTTTTTTACATATCGAGCAAACGACCCATTTGGAGTAAATGGATAACCAGCGGCACTACTTCCACCAAGAATAAATATACGGATGGAGTTTTTCTTTTTTTGTATGTCAAACAAATCTTGCGAAGGATAAGGAACAGCATCTGTGGTGTAGAAGTATCGCTTTGCAATTTCTGGGTTAAGCATCATCTTTTGAGAATCAACAATCTCCCACTGGTTATATGATTCACCATAATTAAATAGAGTTAGAGAAATTTCCAAAATAATTATTAGTAAAATTGGAAAGAGGAGTAAAATGAAATTGAAGTAGAAAGGATATTTCCTTTTTACAAGTGTGTTGCTATAAATACTAACTTCTTCAAAAGGTAAATTTAACTCTTTTGCAATATGCTTATCAGTTAGTTTCCCTTTTTTCTTTTCAATAAATTGTTTTTGTCTGTTTGATAAAGCCAAAAGTGTAACTCCAAATTTTTTGCCATGTTTAAAATTATCTCATTATTTATTCAACAACTTACTAAATTTACTACTGCTTTTTATTATAATTTTCGAGGCTTTATGTTTTTGCGTAAATCAGATAACACAGCAATTATTTTTAAGGATGAAGTGGTAAGTTACAATTTGCTACTTAAAAGAGTTTCGCAATACGCCACTCTTTTTGATGAAGCTGAAACTAAAAAAATTGCAATATATATTGAGAACCGTCCAGAGTGGGTTTACTCTTTTTATTCTGGAATGATGACAGAATCCATTCTTGTTCCAATAGATTATATGCTTCCTTCAGAGGATGTTGCGTATATACTCAATGATAGTAAGCCAGAAGTGATTTATTATTCCAAAGAGACAGAGGAGCGTGTTAACGAAGCACTTGCTGAAACTTCACATCCAATTCAAAAAATTTGTATTGACGATATAAAATTAAAAGAGATAAATTGTGAAACTCGTGAACTTCCTCCATACAAAAATGATGATGTTTTTGTAATTGTTTATACATCTGGCACAACAGGTAAGCCTAAAGGTGTGATGCTTACTTATGGAAATATGGAATCGAACATACTTGGCACTACTGAACACGTAAAAATTTACAGGGCAGAAACAAAAACTTTAGTATTACTACCACTGCACCATATTCTACCTTTGGGTGGAACTATTTTAATTCCCTTGTATGCTGGGGGAACAATTGTTTTTTCTCCTTCGTTACAATCGGAAGATGTGATGGCAACATTGCAAAATCATAAAATTAATATTATTGTTTCGGTTCCAAAGTTTTTTGCGTTAATCAGAAAAGGGATAAAAGAAAAAATTGATTCAAATAAACTTGCATCATTTTTATTTAAGATTGCTGAGAAAAGGCAATCTCAAAAATTTTCCAAAAAGATTTTTAAAAAAGTTCACGATAAACTTGGCGGAGAAATTGAAACATTTGTTTGTGGTGGTGCAAAGTTGGATGAAAATGTTTGTAGAGATTTCCAAACACTTGGCTTTGAAGTATTAGAAGGTTATGGAATGACGGAAACATCGCCAATGATTACTTTTACACGACCTGGACGAGTTAGAGTTGGCTCGCCTGGCGAAGTTGCACCAGGTATGGAAGTGAAATTTGTGGACGGAGAAATTCTTGCCCGTGGTGCAAACTTAATGAAAGGTTATTACAACAAAGAAGCCGAAACAAAGGAAGCAGTGGTAGATGGATGGCTTCACACTGGCGATTTAGGGCATTTGGATGAGGATGGATATTTATTTGTAACTGGAAGGAAAAAAGAATTAATAGTTTTATCCAACGGTAAAAATATAACTCCCGAAGAAGTTGAAATAAAAGTTCTTGCGGTTGATGAAATTACAGAAGAAGTTGGTGTTTATATGGAGAACGACCAACTCTATGCAATTGTTTGTCCTAATATGGTTAAAGTTAAATCACTTGAAATTGCAGATATAAATGAGTATTACAGATGGGAAGTAATTGCAAAGTATAACGAAAAGGCTCCATCGTATAGAAGAATTTCTAATTTTGTTATTCTGGAAGAACCACTTCCACGCACTAGGCTAAGTAAGTTAAAACGATTTATGTTACCCGAAATTGGAAAAGGAAAAACAATTAAAAAAGAGAAAAAAGAAGAGGATTTGAAATTTGAAGAATACAAAATTATTAAAGAGTTTTTAGTTAAAGAAAAGGAGAAAGAAGTTTTTCCTTCCGACCATTTAGAGTTGGACTTAGCTTTAGATTCATTAGACAAAATTACTTTCCTCTCATTTTTAAGTTCAACATTTGGAGTTGAATTAAACGAGGAAGTTTTGGCAAAACACAATACTGTTGAGGCAATTTCAAATTACATAAAAGAAAATAAAACTAAAATTAACATCGAAACAATTGATTGGAAAGCTATATTTAAAGAGACAGTAAAACTCAACCTTCCTAAAAGTTGGATAACAGTAAATATATTTAAAAATTGGTCGAGGTTAGTTTTTGCTCTTTATTTTAAAATGAAAGCAGAAGGGATTGAAAAGCTCCCTAAATGTCCATTTATTTTGGCTCCAAATCACCAAAGTTTCTTTGATGGACTTTTTGTTACAATGTTTCTTAAAAATAAAATAATGAAGAAAACATATTTTTATGCAAAGAAGAAACATGTTGGTAATAAATTTCTTGGTTTTTTAGCAAGTAAAAATAATATGATTGTTGTTGATATTAATAAAGATTTGAAGAAATCGCTTCAAAAATTAGGTGCAGTATTAAAGAGTGGAAAAAATATTATTATTTTTCCAGAGGGAACTCGCTCTACGGACGGAGAACTTGGTGATTACAAAAAGACATTTGCAATTTTAAGTAGCGAACTAAATGTACCAATAGTTCCAGTTGCAATTGGCGGTGCTTATAAGGCTCTTCCAAAAGGGAGTTTAATTCCACGCCCATTTAAAAAGGTTTGTGTGAAATTTTTAGAACCAATAAATCCTTTGGGCTATTCTTACACATCGTTAACCAACGAGGTGCAAAATAAAGTTGCCTCAGAGCTGGAGTGTTAAAATAAGGCTTTACATAGCCCAAAGAGATTCCGAATTTATTGTAATCTTTATCTATACCAAGACGAGTCCAGTGGCAAAGTTATATTTGTTACAGCATTCTTGCCATATACTTAAAATTGAAAGTCCGACCGTTCATTTAATTTAACGGGTTAAAAAGACTCTTGTAAAGGAGTTAAGTTTTATACTGAAGTGAAAGAAAATTTATCGTCCTATTTTCCCCTTGCATAAAGTTTTATAATTATATAGTTTAAACATAACTAAAAAAGATGGTAATTAATTACAAGAGGTAGTTTTTTTTGAAAAGAGGCATCACAAATATTGCTTACAACCAAAGCCAACACACCAATATTTTACTTGACATTAATTCACAAAACTATTTTTTTTCGCTATTCGCTATTCGCTATTCGCTATTCGCTATTCGCTATTCGCTATTCGCTATTCGCTATTCGCTATAAATTTATTCCTTTTAAAAG
>CAMZLW010000157.1 GCA_947311785.1 uncultured Ignavibacteriales bacterium
CAAGAAGTGAAATCTGTTGGTAGAGGTTATAGAACTTTTAAGAATTTTAGAAGTGCCATACTATTTTTCCATGGGAACTTAGACCTTTACCCACAACAATAAGGGTAGAACCAATTTTACCAGTAACTACATTGGTAAAAGAAGAATATTTTTCGGTTGATTTATCAAATACTTTATTAAAGCCAGCAAAGAATTTTCCAAGAATTCCGCCATAAGGTTTTGGCTCTCGTAGTAATAGTGTTGCTAATGCTGGACTTAACGACAATGCGTTGAATGAAGAAAACACAACCGATACTGCAATTGTAATTGCAAATTGTTGATAAAGGCTTCCTGTAATTCCATCCATCATTGCAACAGGAACAAACACAGCAATTAAAACCAGTGTTGTAGCTATTACCGGAGCGGTAACCTCATCCATCGCCTTTATTGTAGCATCTTTAGAATTCATTCCTTTAGCAATGTTTACTTGAACTGCTTCTACAACTACAATTGCATCATCCACAACAATACCTATTGCAAGCACAAGCCCCAGTAACGATAGGACATTAACAGTAAATCCTAACATTGGAAAAACAATAAATGCACCAAGTAACGAAACAGGAATTGCTACTGTTGGAATTAATGTTGCTCTCCAATCTTGAATAAATACAAAAACAACTAACACCACAAGAAGCAAAGCAATAATAAAAGTAATTATAATTTCTTCAATGCCTGCAGTTATTGGGGCAGTGGCATCAAGGGAAATATCATATTTTACACTTTCAGGAAAAGATAGCGAGAGCTCTGCAATTGTTTTTTTAACTGCCTCTGCCAGTTCAACAGCATTAGACCCTGGAGCCTGATATAGAGCAATGATGGCAGATTCTTTTCCATTAAGACGAGTAAAAGCACTATAAGTTTCAATGCCAAGTTCAACTCGTGCAATGTCTTTTACTTTAACCTGGGAACCACCTTCGTTTGTGCGAACAACAATTTCGCCAAACTCTTTTTCTGTTTGCAGTCTTTCTGGCATTCTTACTGTATAAGTAAATTCAGTTCCAGGAGGTGCAGGTTCTGCACCAAACTTTCCACCAGGCACAATTACATTTTGTGAGCGTATTGCAGAAATAATTTCGGGAACAGTAATGTTCATCTGGGCTAATCTATCGGGCTTAATCCAAATACGCATAGAGTAATCACTTGCACCAATAACATTAACTCGTCCTATACCTTTAATACGTGCGAGAATATCTTTGATATTAATTAAAGCATAGTTGCCTAAGAAATTTTGGTCATATCTTTCATCTGAAGTTAAAGTTATTAACATTAAAATATTTGGAAGTGATTTTTCGGTAGTAACACCAAGCCTTTTAACTTCTTCGGGTAATTTTGCAGTTGCAGCTGAAACTCTATTTTGAGTAAATACAGTATTCATATCTGGGTCGGTTCCAACTTCAAAAGAAACATCAATAGACATTGTTCCATCATTAGCGTTGGTCGATTTCATATAAATCATATTATCAACACCATTAATGGCTTGCTCTAAAGGTGTTGCAACCGATTGCTCAACATTTACAGAATTTGCACCCGTATAAGATGCACGTATTTGAACAATTGGCGGAGTAATATTTGGATACTGCTCAATTGGTAAACCCAACAATGATACAATACCCACTATAGTAATTATAATTGCTATCACCATTGCAACTATTGGTCTTCTTACAAAAAAACTTCCCATGTTTATCTTCTGATTTTATTTTTAATATATGTTATCACTGTTAACTGCTTATTTCTAATTCTTATGCTTTTTCGTAAATCGAGAATCGGTAGTCGTAAGTAGTTTGCATTGATCTACAAAACTTACGATTCTCGACTCATGTCTTTTCATTTACGGCTTACTGGTTCTACTGTCATTCCTGTTCTTACTTTTTGTAAACCTTCGTAAACTATTTTTTCACCAGCTTTTAAACCTTTGTTAATTAACCAAGAGGCACCAACTTTAGATCCAGTTTTTACTTCTCTACTTTCAATTTTGTTTTCGCTTGTAACTACAAATACACTATGAATTCCTTGCATTTCCATTACGCACCTTTGTGGAATTAAAATACCATTTTCAACTACATTAACAGTTGCACGAATTTTAGCAAACTGCCCAGGTCTTAATATTTTTTCAGGATTTGGAAAAATTGCTTGAACCAATATTGCTCCTGTTGTTGGGTCAACTTCCCTATCAATAAATTTCACATAGCCTTTATGCTTAAAAATAGAACCATCAACAAGTACCAACTCCAAGTTTTTGATATTTTTATTTGGGCGTTCAAAATCGGGGTTCAAAATATATTCACGGAATATTTTTAGATAGTACGATTCGCGCAAATAAAAATCGACAAGTATTGAATCTATTGAGGATATAACATTAAGTATAACAGGATTAGGAGATTGTCCAACAAAATCACCAACTTTGGCTTTGGTTTTACCAATAATTCCAGAAATTGGAGCTCTAACTTTTGTGTATCCAAGCAAAATATTTGCAGCTCTTAAGTTGGCAGTAGCAGCTTTAACACTTGCCTTTGCAGCATCGTACTTTGCAATTGCGGCATCTAAATCACTTTGGCTAACTGCATTGTTTTCTGCAAGGGGTCTAATGCGAGCTAAATCACTTTTAGTATATGCTAAATTAGTTTTTGCTTCTGCTAATTTGCTTTGCATTGCAGCAGATTCCGATTCGTATTGCTGGCTCTCTATTGTATAAAGTAGTTTACCCTTTTTAACTTTTCGTCCTTCTTCAAAATGAATTCCTTCCAGAAAGCCGATAGCTCTTGCGCGTATTGCAATATCCTTTTGCCCAGCAACACTTCCTACAAATTCATCAATAATTGGAACGGCTTGCTCAACTACTTCATAAACTTCAATTTTTGGCGTTGGCATTTGCTTATTACCATCATCGCTACACGATACAAATAATAATCCCGAAATCATTGCTAATAGTATTGTTCTTTTTTTCATTCTAGTCTCTTAATAATACTTTTGGTATAATTTATTTTTAAAGTTACAATTGTTTTTGCCTTTATAATCACTATTTTCCACTATGATTCTTATAGAACCAATATTTTTCACTGGCAACCACGTTGTGGTTTCATAGTCTTGATTGCTCCCCACATTATTCCCCATTTTTAAGTATCCACCACTTTTCAACAACCGATTTAGTATTTGCTTTAACAACTTCACCAGGTTTAGGTATTACAAAATTAACATCTTCCTTATTTGATATAGCAATTAAGCGTTCTGCTGGTTCTGTCCATCCATGCAAAGCTAAGTTAAATGTTCCCCAATGAATTGGGAATAATAATTTACCATTCAAATCTTTATGAGCTTGCACAGCTTCCTCCGGATTCATATGAATGCTTTGCCACATTTTGCTATACGCACCAATTGGCAGAATTGTAATATCAAACGGTCCATATTTTTTGCCAATAGTTTTGTAACCTTTAAAAAATCCAGAGTCACCTCCAAAATAAACAGAATGATTTTTGCTTTTAATTACAAAGGATGCCCACAAAGTTTTGTTGCTATCAAAAAGTAATCTTCCAGAAAAATGGTGTGCTGGTGTAGTTATAATTTCAACTTTATCATTTACTTGCAGAGTATCCGACCAATTTTTAACAACTATTTTTTCGGATAAAATTCCCCAACTTAAAAGATGCTTTTCAACTCCAAGTGGAACAAGAAACTTTTTTGTAATTCCATTTAAACGTAGCACAGATTCTTTATCCAAGTGGTCGTAGTGGTTGTGCGATATTATTACAACATCAATAATTGGAAGATTTTCTATTTCAATTGGTGAATCAAAAAATCTCTTAGGTCCAAACCAATCAACTGGAGATGCCCACTTTGTTAAAATTGGGTCGGTTAATATTATTGTTCCATCAATATTAATTAGTGTGGTTGCATGCCCTAACCAAATCACCGAAAGTTCATCGGAGTTTTTATTTGCAAAAGAATCTACATTTACTTCTACTATTGGTATTTCAAAATTTGGTTTTCGGTTCTTATTATTTTTAAACATGTAGTTATAACCAGCTTTTATCATGGATACCGTAACACCTTCTGTTGGATTTGTATTTACAAATTTTTGAGTTTTATTATTATAATTCTGCGGACTCTCTTTTGCCTCATTTATGGGATAATTGTAAAAACTAGTACATGAAAATAATTGCACTAAAAAAATAATTAGAAAAAAATAAATGTTAAAATATTTAGGACTCATTTCTAAACATACATATTTTTTTTAGAAACTATTTTCATAAATTGTTTTTTTAAGATTTATCATAATCCCTGTGAGCTGTGCAGAAATCACTAGAAGCAAATATCTGTATGAACAGTACGGCATTGCTTCAGCAATTTTTTGAATGTAGGGTATAATTCCCACAAAGAAAAATTCAATTGTAATTAACATAACTATTAGCCCATCAACAGAAATTCCAAAAAAAAATCAAAAATTACTTTACCCGATAGAGCAAAAAGAGTTAGTGATATAAATGAGACTAAACTTGCTTTTATTACTACTCGTTTGTTCTCTTTAGGTGAAAATGGATCGGTTAACAAAATAAATATTGGAACTACTCTTAATGGATTAATCATTGTAAATAGTGAAGTTACAATAAGTAAATTTTTTTCTAGCATACCATTTCCCAAGTTGAAATGGAAAAATAAACTTACTTAGCAACAAACTCAAATTTACCCCGTATTATGCATTAGAAAACCGTTATTGCATAATCGCTCAACAGTTTCTAAATAAGGTCTATTTTCTAATACCTATTAAATATTTAAGAACTCATTCCATATTTTATAGAGTTGATAAGTTGCTTCAACATCATAGGCACAGTAGGTAGCAATTTCCTCAATCTTTCCAGCATTATAAAGCTCTTTCACATCCATTCCAGAAACTCCATGAGATTTTGGAGATTCGATGCCGAAAGAATGACAATAAAAATCGAGATTAAACTTTTTTGTAATTCCATATTGTGTGAATTTATCGAGCAAGTCTGTGTGTGAGTGATTGTCGTATCTTTTTCTAATAAAATTTCGTGTTGGCTTTACTTTTAACATTGCTGAACGCATCATTAAAAATGGAACATCAAAATTTCTTCCGTTAAATGTTATAACCGCATCAACTTTTTTTGCATACTCCCAAAACTTAGTGAGCATCTCAGCTTCGGAGTATGAACAATATTTTATTCCACTCTCTTCCGATTCCCATTCCTTAAATTCGTCCCCTTCAAACAAAACCATAGAATGTTCAGTTTCGGTATTCAACATTCCTATTGCAACAACCTTTGCGGTAAGTGGATAAAGTGATAGAAAACGAATTGCATCATCCCTCATTTTTTCTTTCTCTTTTTTGTTGGTTTGTTTTTCTGAGTAACGGAGTATAAACTCCTGCTGGCTTTCGGATAGTGTTTCTAATTCACAACCTACAGTTTCAATATCAAATACTAATTTCATACAGCCCTTTGTAGTTATTGATAAAATGTTACTTAATAAAATATGGTGGAACAATTGTTAAATTGTTTCATTGTTTAATTGCTGTTTTATATAAACAACTCAGCAATAAGACAATGTAACAATTTGTTTCTACTAAGACAAGTTGAAAGAATACTACTCTGTGATTTTTTAGAAACTTATTCTTTTTTCTTCAAGACTCCATTTTCAAAATCTTGAATTGCATTAATAAATGAAGTTGGCAAATTTTGCTTTTCTTTTGTGGATAGTTTGATATGCACCAGTATTCCTCCACCATCAGCAATTATAGAATTATTCTTTTCCCTAACAATAACGTGCTTAAAAGAGAAACTTGTGTTTTTAATCCATTCAATTTTTGTGTAAACTATTAGCTCGTCATCAAATGTTGCTGGCAACAGATAATTAATTTCGTTCCGTGCCATTATAAAAAAAGAATCCCCTTCCATTATTTCTGCAAGTTTATATTTTATTTTTAAGTCTTGCAAATATTTCACGCGTGCATCTTCAAAGTAATTTAAATATACTGCATTGTTTACAACACCCATCATATCAATTTCGTGAAATTTCACTTTCTCTTTTATTGTGTGATGAAATAACGATAAGTCTATTTTGCTATCCATTAAAAACCTCTGTAAGGATTTGCTTTGCCTTTGTGATATCATCCGAAGAAATATCAAGATGAGTTACAGCACGTATAGTTCCTACGCCCATTGCAGATATCAGCAAACCCTTCTCTTTCGATTTAGACACAACATCTTCGGCACTAATTGTTGTTGGGTTAAACATTAAAATATTTGTTTCAACAAGGGATGTATCTATTTCCACTCCATCAATTTTTGCTAAATGATTTGCAAGTTCTTTTGCATTTTCGTGGTCTTCGGATAATCTATTAAAATTATTTTCAATTGCATAAAGTCCAGCAGCAGCAAGTATTCCAATCTGTCGCATTCCTCCGCCCCAGCCTTTACGCACACGGAAGGCTTCTTCAATCATGGATTTTTCTCCAAGAATTATTGAACCAACTGGTGCTCCGAGGCCTTTTGAAAGACAAACAGAAATTGTATCAAAGTATGATGAATACTCAGCCAAAGAAATTCCAGTAGCAGCAGAGGCATTCCAAAGCCTTGCACCATCCATGTGCATTTTAAGATTTTGCTTATCAGCCAATGTTTTCAAGGCTTTAATGTTCTCAATTGGGTGAACCACACCACCAGCAAGGTTATGCGTGTTTTCTACTTCAATCACTTTTGTGCGTGGCATATAATACGCACTTGTTGGACGTATTGCATCTTCAACTTGCTCTGGTGTAATTACTCCATTTTTCCCATCCAATAAATTCATCGAAAGCCCACTTAACATTGCGGGTGAGCCAGATTCAAATTGAAATATGTGAGCATTTTTATCACAAATTATTTCATCACCAGGCTGTGTAAGCACGTTCAAACAAAGTTGGTTTCCCATTACTCCACTTGGAACAAAGAGGGCATCCTCTTTTCCGAAAAGTTCTGCACACTGTTTTTGCAATCTATTTGCAGTCGGATCTTCTTTGTAAACATCATCGCCAACTTCTGCATTTGCCATTGCGTTCCGCATAGCTTGGCTTGGTTTGGTTACTGTGTCGCTTCTTAAGTCTATCATTAGTTGTTTTAAATATTATTTATAATTTAGATTAGTAATGCTTGTAATTTTTCAACTCGCAAATTATTATATTCAGTTTTTGTTTTATGGTTCTCATTTTTTATTCTAAATATTTGCTGGTTATAAGTTCTTTGTAGTCTTCTGTTATTAGCTATTCTTTCAAGAATCACTCCATTGTTTTCTATCAAATTACAATCTCGAAATAAATACCAACTCTGTAACTTATCACAATACTCTTCACTATTAATCCTATTTTCATTACTATTCAAATAATTATAGATGTCCATAAAATCAGTAGTTGCAATTGTATTAATAATGTCAAGAATTTCTTGCATAGTATTCTCTTCACCTGAAAGAAAATCCCATAATTCTGCAGATAGTAAGAATTCTTCTTCCGAAAAATATTTTCTAAAATTGATACACGAATCCATAAAATTTTGTTTGTTAAATCCAGTTGATATATCACTCAAAGGGTCAAATGGAAAACCAAGCAAATATATAATCTCTTTAGTTGGGTTTGTGTTTTTTAATGCCGCTTTTGCTTCTAAGATTTTTTCCTTTTCAACTTTAAAAATACCTTTATTCGGTTGTACTGTTTTCATTTCGATACAAACTATTTGTTCATCATCTTCATAAAAAACATCAGCAGTAAAATCTGTGGAATCTAATTCAACTTCATTCGTTGCAATAAGTTCATCATCCTCTATAAATAAATCTGGTAATCTAATGCTGTTTGTCAGTTCCGTAATAATATTACTCACAACTGATTTTTGATTTCGAGAAATCTGTAATGAAGTTTGTGCTTTAGTAGTAAATGCTCTTTTTTCACCACCGCATAAAATATGAGCAGTTTTTTCAAGAAAAGATAGCCCAAGACTTGTATTTAAGCCATGCATCCAACTTGCAAGACTTATAAATATTGGTATTGATGTTACATAGTCATTAAACACTTCTGAAAAAGCATTTAGAAATGCTTCATGAAATGGAGCATTTCTATTACTTGTTGCACTATCAGGAAAATCTTTAAATTTATTGTACAAGGTTCTAATTACTTCAATTGCAATTAATTCTTTCTGGTTGTTTGATAATGCCATTAGTTACTCTCCCTCAATAATTTCTTCTGGATGAAAATTTTCAACTATAGTTCCTAAAATATGCCCCCAATCTTCAAGGGCATAGCCTAAATATCTTGAAGCTTGATTTAATTCTTCTTCCGATAATTTTCTCCCAATTCTATGAATAGCTGAAAATTGAGCATCTTCTTCTGTAATTTTAAAAAGTGTTTTCCCTTCCATATCTATTTCTCCCTCAAATGAAAAATTATTTCTGCATATGCAGTTCTATCTTTTTCGACTCTGTTAAGGACTGGTCGTTTGTATTGATTAACTATTTTCATTCCTGCTAATTCAGCAATCTTTGGATAAAGTCCATGTTTATCATTAGCCACAAGAAATACATCATAGTTTTTTTTCATATATTTTTTACTGTTTAGCAAAACTTCTGCAATACCATTTAAATAGGATTCTCTTGCTTGTTTTCCTTGTCCTTTGAATAACGGTCCTATTTCTGAATTATCATTTCTTTCAAAACCGTATAAATCATATGCATATGCGTGTTGCTCGTGATAGTCTATTAAGCCAACATAAGGTGGACTTGAAAATATTCCATCAATTTTTTCTTCTCTAGTAATTTTTGCTAAATCAGAATTTTGCTTTTCCAATTCACTAAAAATATTAATGCTTCGGCTATCACCACGTAAACATCTTTGGTGTGTCTCTGTTCTTAAATGATTAAACTCCTTAAGCCTCTTAAGTGTGTCCTTACTATATCTTTCCCACCAACTTAAAATTGAAAATAATGGTTTACATATCTTGCCATGTTTCTTGCAATAATAAGTTGTTATTTGAGGCTCAAACAAAGTAGCTAAATCGGAATGAGTTGTTGCTCTACAAGAACGAATTGTTCTACTTAAAACAACACTTAATACTTTTTTTGTTTGTTTATTTTTTATCTTTTTAATCTGTTCAAAAACAAAATCTATTTCATCTCTTACCACTTGCAAAAACCACTTATCAACAAATGTAGTATCCTCTTTCTGTTTTAGTTCTATTTTATATTTTCGTATAAGCCTTTCATAAGTATTTAAAAATTCATTTTCTTTCTCTTTTCCATATTTCTTTTCATCTATTGTTTTCTGACTTACTTTGTATTTGAATTCTGGAGATGGAAAATTCTTTAAATTAAATATTTTTAACTCTTCCAACAACTCACTTTCAAATGTTAAATTATTTTTCCCTTTCTGAAATTCCTTTAACCTTTTGGTGATTTCGTGATATGTAGATTCTATGTCAGAAAAATCATATTTACCAACTTTAACATTACTTATAAGTGTATTAAAGGCAGATATATCAATTCCAATAGCATTTATACCTAATTCACTTGCTTGCACAAGTGTTGTTCCGCTCCCACAGAATGGGTCTAGAACAACATCTCCCCTTGCAAAAAACACTTCCTTTTTGAATTTATCTGTGTGATTATCTAAAAAATATTCAACTAACTGTGGAATAAATTTGCCCTTGTATGGATGCAAACGATGAACATGTTTTGTTGTTTCAGATTCCTTAAAGTTTGAAAAAGACAATGTCCAATTTAAATCATTGCCTAGTTTCTCTTTCCATATTTCTTCTTTAGTCAATGAATTTTGGTTATAGTAGTTTTCTAAATCATATCTATTAACATAAGTATTTCCGTTATCTCCAATTTTAGGAACTCTTCCATACTGAATTAAATATGAAATATTAGAGGTTGTAACATCTTTGCTTAAATACTTTGATGCCCAAGAGCTTGCTTCTTTTATTGATAATAATTCTGTCATAATTTTCTAATTAGAATAAAAAGTAATAGTATTTAAAAGTAAATACAAAATCAATTAAATTTTCTTTTAAGTTTTGTAAAAAGGCTTAATAAAATAATCACAATTGAAATAGCTGATGCACTTACTGGTATCAGCCAAGGGTTTGCTGTATAAAAGGTGAGTTCACGGTTTAATGGAACATCAACAACAAGATAATCGCTTGTGTACATTGAGGTTTCGGCAATTGTTATTCCAAGCGGATTGATTAAACAACTAATTCCTCCATTAGCCGCACGAACAACGGAGCGTTTATTCTCTACTGCACGTATTACGCTTATCTCTTTGTGTTGATAGGGCCCGCTTGTATCACCATACCAGCTATCGTTTGTTACAACTGCAAGAAACTCCGCTCCTTTGTTTACAAAAATAGAGGTGAATATTGGATAAATAGATTCGATGCATACAATTCCACCAACATTCATTTCATTTCCTTCAACATTTACTTTGAATACTGTTGTATCGCGTCCAGTGTTCCAGCCCGACATTCCCACACTCCACTTAATCCAATCGCCAAGAAATGGCAATGAATTTACTAACGGGACTTTTTCACCAAAGGGAACAAGTTTCATCTTTCCATATTTTTGCACATCTCTGCTGTTTGGATTAAAAAGTAAAATAGAATTATACGAAGTGTACATCACTTCCCCATTGCGTATAGGCTTTGCGTATTTGGGTGCTTCTTCAATATTGTAATAAAATGTTGCATCTGGCATTCCTGTAAGAATAGAGATATCATTTGTATCAACAAATTCATTAATTCTATTAACTTCGTTTGGATAATTTCCAGCAAGGAGATAAACAGGCAAAGCTGTCTCTGGCCAAACAATAATTTTTGCTCCAACATCAATTGCTTTTTTACTCAGCTCCAAATAAGACTCTATTTTTTGATTTAGATTTCCATCACTCCATTTTTCATTTGGGTCAATATTGGGCTGTATTAAACCTACTTTTACACTTCCATCTTGCGGAGTAAAAGTAACAATTTTATAATTTCCATAAATAATTGGAATTATAATAATTGTAAAAAATATTGCAAGAGCTGTTTTATTTATTTCGCGATTTGGCAGTAAATCTTTTTTAAATTTATAAACAAATATATTTGCAAATAATATTAAAAGAGAAAGTCCGTAAACCCCAATGATATCAGCTACTTGAATGTAGTTTGTAAAATAAGCAAGCGAATTACCGAGTGTTAGCCAAGGGAAATTGAAATCGGTTAAACTATATGCAAATTCAAAAGTAATCCAAAACAAAGGGAACAAATATAATGCTAAACTTCTGTTAACATATTTCTTAGTAAAATAGAAAAGTGTTGATGGAATAAGGAATACAAGCGGATTAAAAAACAGAAGTGTTGTTCCAGCAATCATCAAAAATGTGTCGCTATTTGGAAGCCATCCTCCAACCCAATAGAGTGTTATAAAATTGTATATAAACATTGTAAAATATGTAAATCTATTTATCTCGGCAAGACCTTCTCGTTTTTGAATTACAAACAAATAAGGGACAAAAGCCACAAAGACCAAGTATGGCAAGGGAATTGGCGGATATGACAAGCCAATCATTATTCCACTAAGCAATCCCAGAAGAAGTTCCTTTCTAATTTTCTCTCGTTGTTTTGGTGTCTTAGGAATTCTATATTTAGAAAGAAAGCTCAATTGTTTTTCCTCTTAATAAAATACTTAATAACAAAATATAGAATGACAACTACAGATATTCCAACGCCAATAGTGGAGTATGTTGCAAGATAATAATCAATTGTTTCAACATTATCACCAAGAAGCATTCCTGCATAAATGATTAATAAGTTCCAAGCAAAAGCAGAAATAGTGGAAAGTGTAAAGGTCTTTAATACATCAAGTTCATAAACCCCAGTAAAGAAGCTAATAACAGAGCGTGTGCCAGGCATAAATCTGTTTGCCAAAATAAGTTTATAACCCCATTTGTTAAACCAAATATCTGTGTTGCTTAATCCTTCATTAGTAATAAAAGAGATTTTTCCTGAACGAATAATTTTTTCACCAAATAGTTTTCCAACATAATACATAAGCATAAATCCAAGAGAACTACCAACACTTGTAATTATTAGAACTGGGATAAATCCCATTGAAGTAGTTGCAATAAGCGAAGCCCCTACAACCACAACAACATCGCTAGGCGAGGGCGGAAATACGTTCTCGATAAATGCAAAGAAAAATAATATTAGATAAATTAGTGTGGGGTCGAGGTTACTCATGTAGAGTAGTGTGCTTTCTAACATTTTATTTCTTTACCATCATTACTGTTGAAATAACTTTTATACCTTTCTCTTCGCCAACAAATCCCATCCATTCTGATGTAGTAGCTTTAACCGAAATTTGCTCAATGTTGCAATAGAGAATTGTTGCAATCTCATTTCTCATTTCGTCAATGTAGGGGCGTAGTTTAGGGCGTTGCAAAACAATTGTAGAATCGAGATTGCCAAGTTTGTAGCCTTCATTTTCTATAAGTTTATTTACTTTGCTTAATAATATTTTGCTATCAATCCCTTTATACTTGGGGTCGGTATCTGGGAAGTGTTTGCCAATATCGCCAAGTGCTAACGCACCAAGCATTGCATCGCAAATGGAGTGAAGTAGAGCATCGGCATCTGAATGCCCTTTTAATCCTCGCTCAAATGGGATTTCAATTCCACCTAGCATTAGTTTGCGTTCATCTGCAAATTGATGAACATCGTAACCAAATCCTATTCTTTTTTCTAAGTTCATTTTCATTTTTTTGTTTGTTATACTTATGTTTTTAACACACCCCTTAATCCCCTCTCAAGAGGGGAAACATCAGTTCATGCGGAGCCTTAAAAAAGTCCCCTCTTGAGAGGGGGTTGGGGGTGTGTCCTTTTATCTTTTAATTTCAAATATTTTAAACTCATTTTTGTATTCAAACCAATTTACCGAATGCGATTTTACGTGCGAACGGCTTGGTCCTATTTTTATATAATCAATCAATTCTTCTACTAAATATTTTTCACCTTCAACAACCGTAACAACTTCGCCAGTAAATAGATTCTTTGTATAGCCGTTTAATCCAATGCTTTGAGCTTTAGAATGAACAAAATATCTAAACCCCACACCTTGAACTAATCCAGAGACTGTAATTTCTGCTTTTACTAAGTAACTTGCCATTATCTAATTATTAAATTTGATGTGTTGAAAGTTAGTTATTAAACTTAAAAATAGCACACGGATTGAACTGATTAAACAGATTTTCGCAAATAGAAAACTATTTCATCAAAACTCTCAGAAATAAGAAGCCCAACAAATATTAGTGCTGCCCCTAGCAATCCAAAGGGAGTAATTTTTTCACTTAAAAATATAAATGCAATAACTGCTGCAAATATTGGCTCAAACGAATATACAATTCCAGCCTTTGTTGGAGTAACTAATTTTTGATATTTGGTCTGAAGTGTTGTGGTTATTAGCGTTGCAAATATAGCTGTGTAAAAAATTCCAAATCCAAGTTGAGTTGTGAAGTTAATTTTTAATAACTCATAGTTTATAACATCAAAAATTATAGCTAAGGCAAAAGCAAGAATAGCCGCTACCCCAACTTGGATTATTAGCAACATCCAAAAATTATATTTGCTCGAAAGCATACTGAGATAAACAACATACCAAGCAAAAAAGAATGCACAAATAAGTGTTAAGAAATCTCCAAAATTAAAATTTGTTGAAATATCATTTAATAACGTTCCAATAGAATTTCCACCAGATAGGAATAAGATTCCAATTAAAACTACAGCAACCCCAATAATAGAGCCAGTTTTTGGCTTTTTCTTTTCAACAAATAATTGCAGAATAGGAATAATTGCAACTGCAGAACCAGTTAAGAATGCAGACTTTGTAGCCGATGTATATTTGAGTCCCACAGTCTGCGTGCTAAACCCAATAAAGAGTAGCACACCGAGAAAAATGGGTGGCAATAAATTTGAGTTTTTCCAATCCAGTTTTTTGTAAATAATAAAAGGGAGTAAAATTACACCAGCAATTAAAAACCTTAGACCAATAAATAGCATTGAAGAAATATCAGATAATACACCCTTAATAATTGCAAAAGTAGCACTCCACAATAGTGTTACTATTAGTAGATTTATTTCGCCTTTGTATTTATTGTAAAATTTGTTCATAAAATTTTTGCGTAAAAATAGAAATAATCGAATACTTAATAATGCTTTAGGAATTCTAAAATTTCGTTCTGAATTGTCGGTACTCGCAATGACTGTAACTTCACAATTCTTTTATCGGGAATCCCTTGTTATTGTTGAAGATTTCCGCTAATAGCATGAGGGAATAACACGTAATTATTAGCCTTCATTTTTACTCATCATTGTATCCAAAAGAGTTTAGTAACCTCTCATCGCTTCGCCATTTAGGACGCACTTTAACTCGTAGCTCTAAATATACTGGGCGATCGAGTAATACTTCAATTGCTTCGCGTGCGTATTTGCCAACATTTTTTATAGCACTGCCTCGTTTACCTATTATTATTGGCTTTTGAGTTTCGCGTTCAACAATAATGGATGCAGAAATGTAATCTTTACGTCCTTCTCTTTCGCTAAATTCTTCAATTAATACTTCTGTGCTAAAAGGTATTTCCTCTTTATAAATTTCAAATATTTTTTCACGAATTATTTCAGAAACGAAAAACCGCTCGTGTTCATCTGTTATTTGGTCATCGGGAAAATATTTTGGTCCGAGTGGAAGAGACTCAACAATAGAATCTACTACAGCTGAAATGCTGAACTTAAGTAGTGCAGAGATTGGAATAATATTTTCAAAAATATTTAGTCCGTCAAATTTTTCAACTAATTTATTAACATTTGCTTCGTTCGATTTATCTATTTTATTAAGAATTAAAATCTTTGGCTTTTTATGTTTATCCAAAATTTGGTTAACAATTTTATCGCCAAGAGTTTTGTTGCCCGTTGGGTCTTCAATAACATCAATTATTACAACAATTACATCGGCATCGCGAACAGAGTTTTGAACATAAGTAATAAACTTTTTTTGAAGCAAATAACTTGGGTTTAAAATTCCAGGAGTATCAAGAAAAATAATTTGATACTTCTCATCCGATAAAATTCCAAGCACTCGTTTTCTTGTGGTTTGTGGCTTGTTTGTTACAATGGATAATCGCTCACCAAGTATGCTGTTCATCAGTGTTGACTTACCCACATTGGGTTTCCCAATTATTGCTACGTACCCAGATTTTGTTTCCATAATTTTTCTTTTTCTTTTTGTTTTTGCAAACAATTGAAATCTTAGAGAATAGATTTATAATTCCTTGCTCTGTGCATAATTCGATGGATAAATATTGTTGTTTTTTCAACAGTATAAAAGATAATATAATTTTGAACAATCAAATATCTGTATCCAAGGTTCCTTATATCTTCATCTCTTGGAATTCTTCCAAGCATCGGATTATTAACTATCGAAAGTAAGTTCTTCTCTATTTTATTTGTAATGTTTTTTGCTGCAGAAATATTTTCAGAAGCTATATATGAAGAAAGTTCAACAAAATCTTCTTCTGCAATTTTTAAAAATTTAATTTGGTATTTATTGCTGGGCACTTATTGAATCCCTAATGTTGGACATTACTTGTTTCAACGTTTTCCCTTTATCACCAGCTAATTTTTGATTTTGAGCAACAGCTAATTTACCTAGCAAATCTATCTTGAGTTCTAACTTTGAGTAGTGCAACATAGACATTACTACTAAATCGCCCTCGCCATTTTTAGTAATAAAAATTGGTTCATCCAAACTGTGAGCTAATTTTGATAGTTCAGATGATTTATTTCTTAAATCTGATATTGGTTTTATAATTGGCATTCTACCTCCATTTTTATGTATCAATATAATGCTATTATTATGATAAATGAAATTTTGCTTTACTAAAAATTAAATTGATACGATAATTTTAGAAACAGAACTTTATTCTTGGAATGAATTTGTGGCACACCATACTTATAATCGTCGTAAGTATAAATTAAATAAAGGGCACTAAACGGAGGTATAAAACGCCAGCCAAATGAACCGTAAAAATATATTCGGTCAGAATTAGAATTATTTTGAGCAAATATTTTAATCCACATATCTCTTGTAAAATTATAATCTAAATTTATTATATTAATTATTGTGCTTTCACTCTCCAAATCTGGAGTAAACTCTACCTTCTCTAACGAGTATTGTAAAGTAAGATTTTTAAAAGGACTATAATTAAATTCAAACTCATATAACTTAAAATCTAAATCGAAACTTTTACCAAAAATATAAGCTACTTTTACCGATTCCCATTCATCAGTGTTATAGCCCAGCTTAAACTCGGTACTATAATTATAAAAGTCTTTTTCAAATAACTTGTAACCCCAGTTGTTTTCAATTTGAAAACTAAATCGGTTCTTTAAATAGAATTTTATTTCTTGGTCGTAATCATACCCACGCAATTTTCCTGTATGGCTCCAAAAAGCATTATTATTGGAACCCACATAAATGTATTGGAAAAATGATTTTTCGAACCACTTGTAAGTTACTTCGCCATCAATTTCTCTTCTGTCATCGTCTCTAATAAATCCAGTTTTGTTTACATTTGTTTTGAACTTTTCTCCAATATCAGAATAGCGTATGTGAATATGATGCGTGTTACTTTCATTTGCAAAACGCATAAACCAAGCACTGTGCTGTAAAAAATCTCCGGGGGCACTCGTAACAAACTGCCCAGTAAACTTCCAAGTATCATTAATATTTAGCAAATAATCAAGACCAAAAGAACGAGCAAAGCCAGTATCCCAACTCTTATCGGCAAAAGTAAAACCTATGGTGGATGATTCTAAAATATCTTTTTTAATTCTGAATGTTGAAAAATAATTTGCAGTTTTATTATCTGTTCGTGGACTTCGTACAAAAAGCGATGAAACGGAGTAGTCTGAAATTTTACCAGTTACCTTTGCACCATAATCAATATCGCCAATTCGTCTAGAGTAGAATGTTCTTATGCGTGTGGTGTATAGTTCATTTCCTTCCATAAAAAACAATCTTTTTTCGGGATAACTTAATTCGTATCGGCTCAAATTAATTCGTTCTTGATCTCCTTCCACCGTTGCAAAATCTGGGTTATATGTAAGGTTTGCCATCAAACTGGAAGTTATATTAATTGTTAAATCGCCACCAGCCTCGGTGTTTACTTTGGATTTATTTTTTGTTTCTTCAGTATTTTCAACACTAATTGTTGTGTAAGGTGTAAAAACAAACATGCTGTTTTTTTTCAGTAATTCAATTCCTTGCAACTTTCCTTGTTGCGATATTTGTGCATCGTATGTTAGTGGACCATACCAATAGGCAATTTCAAAATTTTGTTTATACACTCTTTTAAAGTTAATTCCCCACTCATTTATATTTTCGTTATAACTAATACTTTTAAAAGGAATTGCAAATTCTGCAACCCAACCAGAATCGGTAATTGATGCAGATGATAGCCACTGTGCATCCCACTTAGAATCAATTATTCTGCCATTGTCCCTAATTCTTAAATCAGTCTGGGTTCCGATAGGATTAATTCCAAAAACAAAAGCACTCCGTTGGTCGTTGTAAGTATCAAGCATAATAAAAATTGCATCATCACTATCCGATAATTTATCTCGCGATTGAATACTAGAAACAATTTTTTCTGGTTCAGAGTCGTAACAGACAATTCCGAAATAAATAAAATTATTATCGTAAGCAGAATATATTTTTGTTGATACTAAAGATGAAGTTCCACTTGAAGGCTCAAGTTGGATAAAATTGCTTCTGCTTTCCGAGTTTGGATATTCACCAGCACTAATTACCCCATCAATACTGGGTGGAACTATTGTTCTTTTCAAATTAATAGTTTGCGAGAAAACAATTGAAGGAATAATAAGAGCAACTAAAATTAAACTACTAATATATTTTCTTTTTAACACGTTCATAATTGTTTTATTAAGTTTTTCAAAATGCTCTTTTTTCCGTAGTTCCAAATTATACTATTACAAAGTTAATAATTTAATATTACTCTTTTTTGCATTTTGTTTTTTTACTTTTTTATCTAACTTTGCCAATTAAAACAACCACTTAATTTTGAAGTTTAAAATGCAGAAATTATTATTTTTCATACTATTTATATTATTTAATTCTATTACATTTTCACAAAATTTCAGTTTCTCTGCAAAATATTCTACTCAAATTCACGAAGATTTATATAGAAATAATTCAGGTTATTGGTCTTATAAAGCACTCACAATTGAAGGACTTTTCTCTATATGGGATAACAAAATTAAATTTGGTCCTAATTTGGGATTTACTTATTCATGACTTCCTTTTGCCACAACCATTCCAGAGTATTCCCAATCGGACCAAGCTAATGTTTGGAAAAATCATCTTGGTGGAGCAATATATTTTTTCCCATTAGAATCAACTTACTCTCCCTTTATTGGGGTAAAAGGAAATATACTAATTGATTGTCTCTTCAGTAGTTCTCAAAAAAAAGATATTTTTCACTCTGGATTTTATAACTATAGAACTACTAACGACTATCTCTATTCGATACTTGGTGGGATAATAATTAAGAAAAATAAAATTGGTTTTATCCTTGAGTTAGAATATCAGCAGCGACATTTGGTTTTAGAATATGACGAATACGAATACATGACAAGGATTCATACTCACTCCGTAATAATGGATATTACAACTCTTAATTTTGGTATTGGTTTACAGTATGTGTTTTAATAAAACGCAACCCAATCTAGTATGACGTGATTGGGTTGGATAATAACAATTCAAATTAAAAGCCATCTTTGTCTGTTGAAGATTGCCACGTAGTCCAAAAAACATCGGACTTCTCGCAATGACAACTTCTCTTTACTTACCAGCTTCAACAACAGCAATAGCCGACATATTAATAATATCATCAACGCTAGCGTTACGTTGCAATACATGAACAGGTTTGTTCATTCCCATCATTATTGGACCAATTGCAGTTGTGGATGTTAATTTATCCATTAACCTATAAGTAATATTAGCCGCAGAAAGATTAGGGAAAATAAGAATATTTGCATGAGTTTGTAATTTGCTAAAGGGATATTCATTTTTTAAAATATATGAATCAACTGCTGTATCAGCTTGCATTTCGCCATCACAAATAATATCGGGGCGTAACTCGTTTACAAGCTGTGCGGCATATCGCATTTTTTTCGATTCTTCATGCTGAACACTTCCAAAATCACTAAAGGAGAGCATTGCAACTCTTGGCTCAATATCAAAATCTTTAACAGTATCAGCAGCAAGTATTGCAATATGTGCCAATTCATCGGCGGTTGGATTAATATTTACAGATGTATCGGCTAAAAAATATGCCTTACCATTTCGTATTAAAACGTGCATGCCAGCAACCCTAGTAATTCCTGGCTTTACACCAATACATTCTAATGCTGGTTTTATAGTTTCAGGATAAAATGCTGTTACACCACTTATTAGTGCATCTGCTTCGCCAGTTTCAACCATCATAGCACCAAAATAATTTGGACGACGGTGCATTAGTTTTTCAGCAATTACTTTTGTAATACCTTTGCGTTTTCGTTTTTCATGATACTGCGATGCATATTTTTCAACTTTTTCACAAACTTTCAAATCGTGAATTTCAAAATTTTCAAGATTAAAGCCAAGCTCACTAACTTTATCTTCAATAACTTCTTTTCTTCCAACAAGTATAGGAAAGCCAATACCCTCGACAGCTACAGCATTTGCTGCTCTAATAATATTTTCGTTTTCACCTTCTGGATAAACAATTTTTTTAGGATTTTCTTGAGCTTTATGAGCCATTAACCTAATAATTTCTTGTGAGAAACCTAAGCGTTCTTTTAGTTCTTCTTCATATGCGTGCCAATCTTCAATTTCCTTTCTTGCAACTCCACCTTCAATTGCAGCTTTTGCAATTGCTGGAGCAACTTTCCAAAGAACGCGTGGGTCAAAAGGTTTTGGGATTATATACTCACGTCCAAAAGAAAATTCCTCGCCACTATATGCTTTCTTTACAATATCAGGAACTTCTTCTTTTGCTAAATTTGCCAACGCCATTACAGCAGCCATTTTCATATCTTCTGTAATTGCCTTAGCTTTTACATCCAATGCACCTCTAAAAATAAATGGAAAACCTAAAACATTATTTACTTGGTTTGGATAATCGCTACGCCCAGTTGCCATAATTACATCGCTTCGTGCTTCAAGTGCATCGGGGTATGTTATCTCGGGGTCTGGATTTGCCATTGCCATAATTATTGGAGTATCTGCCATTCCTTTAACCATTTCTTTCTTTAACAATCCGCCTTTAGAAAGACCAAGAAATCCATCAGCTCCGTTTAATGCAGCTTCCAAAGAGTCAAAAGCTTCCTCCTGAGCAAACGCAGCTTTGTATTCATTTAAATCAGTTCTGCCCTTGTGGATGTGTCCTTTGGTATCGAACATAGAAATATTTTCTCGTTTAACTCCAGCTGTAACATAAAGATTACTGCATGCTATACCTGCAGCACCTGCACCAACAACAACTAACTTCATATCTTCCATTTTTTTACCTGCAATTTCTGTGGCATTTATTAGAGCAGCACAAGAAATTATTGCAGTACCATGTTGGTCATCGTGGAATACAGGAATATTCATTGTTTTTTTCAATTCACGTTCAATTTCAAAACACTCTGGAGCTTTAATATCTTCCAAGTTAATTCCACCAAAAGTTGGTTCAAGAAGTTGAACAGTTCGGATTATTTCTTTTGGGTCTTCTGTGTCGAGCTCAATATCAAAAACATCAATATCAGCAAATCTTTTGAATAGTACTCCTTTACCTTCCATAACTGGTTTACCTGCAGCAGCACCAATATTACCAAGACCAAGCACAGCAGTTCCGTTTGAAACAACTGCCACAAGATTTCCTTTTGCAGTGTATTCGTAAACATCTTCTGGATTTTTTTCAATCTCCAAGCAAGGGTCGGCAACGCCAGGAGTATAGGCGAGCGATAATTCACGTGCAGTGTAGCAAGGCTTTGTAGCAACAACTTCAATTTTCCCTTTACGTCCTTCACTATGGTATTTTAAGGCTTCTTCTTTTGTAACACTCATTACTTTATCTCCTAAAATATAAAATCAACTACTTAAAAATTGCAAATATTTTAATAGGAACAAAGGGAAAATAATCGGATTAAAAGATTTTATTAGTTTACAAAAGGTCGGAATTGTTTTTTTACCCACGAACTCCTTGAGGTATGTAACTTCCTTTTCTATAACTGATTTATAAAGGGAGAACTATCGATTGTGGTAGTTTTTTTGGTAACATCTTTCACTGAAAAAAATAGGATTACAATTATTCGGACTTTTCAAAATTACTTATAAACGAACCGTAAAACCATATTACAATACGCCTAAAAAAAGAAAAGGCCACACTTAGGTAAACTCAAGACATAGCCCAATGATAGTAACGCAATCCAAAATTTAAAACCGTTTTGTTACATTAAAAAATAGCCTACCATAATTAAACTTTTTTTCAAAAGTACCTTCAAAATTAAATGATAATGATAATCTTTTAATTATTCTCCAACTGATATCAATACCCAAAACAGTTTGTTTCAAATTGGGTGCACCATTAAAGAATAGATAATTAATTTGCCGTAAATTTAAGCTACTATAAATTACACCGGGCAAAATGTCTCTCGAATATCGTAATCCAAAAATATCACCATTCAAATATGATGTTGATAAATGATTGTATGATAGGCCAAAAGTTCCTGATATAAACGGAATACTTGAATAAGAGATATTACCTGAATAGTTCTCTGATTTTTTTAAATCACTACTTCTAAACCTAAAACCATAACTAAAATTAATAAACAATCTATTTATTGGTTTAATGCTTACTCTAAAACGAACTCCTTGTCGGGTAACATTTTCGTAAAGACTATCTGTATAGTTTTGGAATGTTTCGTAATAAATAACATTTTTTCTTGAATCATAAGAAGCATTAAAACTAAGCTCTCTTATGGGTTGATATCGCAAAGAAGTATATAATCCTGTTAACGAAAAATCCTTCTTATCGATATTATTTTCACGTTTGTATAAATCTACCTCTGTCGATAAAAATAAATAGATTTTATTTATTAACGAACTTGAGTGCTGAAAATAGAAAAACCGTCTATCAATCTTAGAATTATTCGTTTGTTGAAAAATAGCAATTGAGTTTTGGATTGAAAGAAAATTAAGGTTTACAGAATGATTAACAAATCCACCAAACTCAAAAAGGTTTAGGTTTACTGTGTAATTAAAATAATCAGGACGAGAACCAACAATTAATCCGGCGGTAAAATTATTAAGTTTCCCTTCCAGTTGTATTCCATCAACAGCACCAATATTTGAAACATTACGATTTATTTTTCTTCCAAAGGATAAATTTATGTTTTTATTAAACTCATAGTTAACTGATAATGAATATATTTTAAGGGCATTGGAAATATTATTTTTAATATAATTCCACTCGGTTGAACGATAATTAAATGAAATATAGCTATCGAAAGAAAATTTAGAATTCCTAAAATTTTGTGAACGGGCAGAAAAAGTATATCTCCACCTAACAAAATCGGAATTCTTCGTACTTGATAAATTAGCATAAGATGATAATGAAAACCTTCCAGATACATCTCCAATTTTCCTTTTTGAAATTCGCTTTATTTTTTTAGGCGAAATACTTTTTTTTGTTTTCTCTACTGCTACAATATTAATTGGAATATTATTTTTATTTTTCTCGATGAATGCTATAATTTTATCGCCAACTTTAAAATTAAAATCTTTTATCTTTTTTCCTGAACATGATTTAGAAGAAATATAATTTACTAAAATGGCAGGTTGAGGTTTACTGCTACTATTTATAAATAGTGTATCACCAATTTTAATTCCTTCTGTAGAATTAAATCTAACATAAATATTTTGTGATGATAAATAAGATATTTTCCCATAAACACTAACTTCCCTTTGTTGGGAATATGTTTCTGATACAATAAGTAACAATATTATTAATATAATTAAAAGTTTTTTCACGTTATTAATGCATTATTTGAAGTTTAATTATTTCGTCTCCTCCATCATCCTCATTCCCAGTCGGATGACAGCTGTAACAGGCATTTGATTGGTAAGCATAACCCGATATGCCAGAATGGTCACTATCTACTTCTGTTTTATTATTATGTTCATGGCAATCAATACACGAAAATAAAGAATAATTGTTCTGTGTTGTATGGCACTCATTACACTGATTCCATTCGCCGTTATGCTTGCCTGAATATATAGGGAAATACTTTGAATCATGGTCAAAGGTTGCAGGTGTCCAACTACTTTGAGAATGACACTCATTACAATTAGTTGGGAACTGTGCAACACTGTGAGACGGATTAGAAGTGTTATTATAATCAGTTTCATGACAACCAAAACAATCGGATGGAGTATTGTTATAATTTCCATTATGACAATCTGCACACTGGTTTGATATGGTTGCGTGGGCACCAACTAACTGATAATAATTATTGTGATCGGGAAATTTAGCAGGTTCCCAACCGGCATTTGTAGTGTGGCAAACCTCACAATTTACGGATAGCCCAAGCGTTTTATGTGATGGATTAGTTGTGTTATCAAAATTTGTTTGATGACAGCTCGAACATTCTGTGCTAATATTGCTATAACCATTTGCATGGCAACTGCTACAATCGGAATTAAGATGAGCACCTGTTAATGGAAAATCTGTTGCATCATGGTCGAATGTTACTTCAATCCAAGTAACAGTATTGTGGCACAATTCACATTCCTTTGGAAATCCATCGGATAAATGGTCGGGAGCAATATTGTATTGTTCTTCGTGGCACGAAAAACAATCCGGCACAGCATTGGTAACATTGCTCGCGTGGCAATCGCTACAATTTACTGTTGCGTGGCTACCTAAAAGCTCAAATCCTGTGGTAGCGTGCTTAAACGTGGATGGCTTCCAATTCTCTGCAGTATGGCATTGCTCACATTGCTGAGAGAGAACCAACGTTTGATGATTTGGATTCTGTGTGGTTTCAAAATTTGATTGATGACAAGCATAACAGTCCTGAACAGCATTTGTAACATTGCTCGTGTGGCAATCGCTACAATTTACTGTTGCGTGGCTACCCAAAAGTTCAAACCCAGTAGTAGCATGCTTAAACGTGGATGGCTTCCAATTCTCTGCAGTATGGCATTGCTCACATTGCTGAGATAAAACCAAGGTTTGATGATTTGGATTCTGTGTAGTTTCAAAACTTGATTGGTGGCACGCATAACAATCTTGAACAGCATTTGTAACATTGCTCGCGTGGCAATCGCTACAATTTACTGTTGCATGACTCCCTAATAATTCAAACCCTGTTGAACTGTGCTTAAATATTGAGGGTGTCCAATTTTTTGCAGTATGGCATTCCTCACATTGTTGCGATAAAGCTAAAGTTTGATGACTTGGATTCTGTGTCGTTTCAAAATTAGATTGATGGCAAGAAATACATTCGGACGAAGTACCACTATAGGTTGTTGAATGGCATTCGGAACAAGATAAATTTGCGTGTGAATCTACAAGTGGAAAAGCCTGTGTATGTGTAAAACTACCTTCTTCACTACCCGATGGATGACATGTAAAACAAGCGTTGCTTTCATATACATATCCTGATATACCACGATGTTCAGAATCCATATCAGTTTTATTATGTTCATGACAACTAAGGCACGAGAATTGTGCATAATTGCTGGAATTTGTATGACAATCACCACACTCATCCCATTCTCCATTATGCTTGCCCGAATATACTGGAAAAAATTTTGTATCATGACTCTTAAAAGATGCAGATTCCCAGCTATTTATAGTGTGGCATTCTTGACAATCGGTTGAAAATCCTATTGCTAAATGTGAGGGATTTACAGTATTATTAAAATCATTTATATGGCACGATTTACAATCCTGTGTTAAACCTGCAAACGAATCTTGTTGGTGGCACTGAAAACAATCATCAATATTATGCCCACCAGTTAATGGAAAAAAAGTATGTAATATTCCCGCACCCTGCCAAGAAGGAGAATTTTGATCATGGCATTCTTCACAGTTAGTTGAATAATTTGAAGCAACATGACTCGGTGCAGTTGTAGCTTGGTAATCATCAAAATGACAATCGTAACAATTTGCACCAATAGGCTTAAAATTAAGAAGCGAATTTGATATGTGGCATTCGTTACAATCAACAACTTTGTGCGGACCAAGAAGAGCAAACCTACTCCGTCTGTGAATATCTTCAATGTTGGATATAACCCAGCTTTGTGGTGTGTGGCAGCTTTCACAATCGGCTCCAACACTATTTTCGTGTATATCTGTGTGGCAACTTGCACAATTTGTTTCTGCTTCACTAAAATTTAGTGTTGAATGACATGAAGTACAACTAACATCTTTATGCTGACCGCTTAGCTCAAACCCAGTACTGCTATGGTCAAATTTAGAATTTGCAATTCCCCAACCATCGGTAGTATGACAAACAACACAATCAATTTTCAAATTATCTCCGTGCGGAGAAGTCTGTGAAAACAGTGTTGAATTAAAAATAAAAAATAAAAGTATAACTAAGTATGACAACTTTTGCATGATACATCTTCAAATTTATATTGAACAAATTTATTTACGTCTATCTCAATCTCTTTGTGGCACTCGTTACAGTTAACATTTTCGTGAGCACCATCAATTGTAAATCTTGTTGTTGAATGGTCAAAAGTTTCAATTGCCCATTCTATTGGCGAATGACAATCGGAACAATTGTTTTTATATTTTTCTTCAAACTGCCCATTGTGATTATCCGTATGGCAGCTTTCGCAATTCTGAGTTAACGATACAAATTGATGTGGTAATTTTTCATCTTTGAAATGGCACTTGGAACAAGAGACATCCGCATGCTTCCCAATAAGTTCAAATTCTGTTTTGCTGTGTTCAAAACTTACTGAACTCCAGGCTGTGGTTGTGTGACATGTTTCACAATCTTCAACTACAGCCGTTCCAAATTTTAACGTCTCTTTATGAACATTATCATGACACGTTTCGCAGTCTGTTTTGGAAAATTTAAACTTCCAATTTTCATCAACAAAGTGGCATTCGTTACAAGGTACGGCAAAATGTCCGCCTGTTAACTTAAAATTATTTTTGTTGTGTTCCTCGATAGTAAATTTTGATGGTGCAAAACCATGTTCATCGTGGCATGCTTTACAATCAGTAGTTCCCTCATCCGAAGCCAGCTCACCTTTATGAAAGTCAGAATGACAATCTACACAATTTTCAAAATGCAACTTCACTCTTATTCCTTTGGTATGGCATTCGTTACAAGTTAAAGCTTTATGTTTACCAATTAATTGAAATCTTGTTTTTGAGTGGTCGAATGATTTTAGGTTTTTTACATTTTTGAACGAAATATTTGTGTGGCATTCTGCACAGTTTGTTCCAAACTTCCCTTTGTGTATATCGGTATGGCAGCTTACACAATTGCTAAATTTCAATCCGGTAAATTTTTGAAATTCTTCATTATTTCTAATCTCTTTTTTGTGGCACTTTTCACAATCTACTTTTTTGTGAGCACCAACTAATTTAAATTTAGAATTATTGTGTAGAAAATTAGGAGCAGGTCTCCACGCTTCTGTGTTGTGGCAATCAACGCAATTATCAGATGAAAGAGTACCTTGATGAAAATCGGAATGGCAACTTACACACGAAGTCTCCAATCCGAGAAAAGTTTTCTTTCTCTCTTTTAACTTCTTAATTTTAATAAATTCAGTTTTGTGGCACTCTTCACATTTTGTTTCAGAATGCTTTCCTGTAAGTTCAAACTTAGTTTTGGAATGGTCAAATTTATCTTCATCAAATCTAATTACATCAAAATCACGACCAAAATGCTCACCGTGGCATTCGGAACACTCCTTCCCTTTTACATCCGATGAACTATGAAACCCGTGATTACTTTTAATTAATTCGTTAACCTCTGTATGGCAATCCAAGCATTTTTTGTTATCAACATTATCGCCAAGAACGTGGCACTGGGTGCAGTTACTCATTCCCTCCAAATTTTTATGGGCGTTCGATAAATCACCCGGAGATATCTGTGCAAAAAGATATTGAGTTATAAAAAAGAGAAACAATATTTTATATTTAATTCCATTCATCAAGTCTTTCTTTGTCCATTTTAAAATATTAATTATTAATTCTTTAAAATTGCTTCGCCATACTTTTTAGTAATTTTAATTCCTACCTTATTCAAAAACTGAGTAGGAAGCTCACCACCGGCAAAGATGTAAATTAAATCGTTATCCAAGGTTACTTTGTTGCCATCAACCTCAATATCTACAGCATTATCCTTAATTTCAATAATGTTTGAATTTAACATCAGCTTAACCGAACCGCTCTCCGAAGCTTTTGTAATATTCTCCAAATTCTGAGGTTTAATTCGTGAAAATTTATCTTTTCGATAAGAGAGTGTAACGTTATTCCCTTCAGCAGCAAGGATTACAGCCGATTCAACTGCCGAATCGCCACCTCCGACAACAATTATATTTTTATCTTTAATTAATTCAGGCTCAATTAATCTGTATGCAACTTTCTCCTTTCCTTCTCCCAGAACACCTAACTTTCGTGGTGTTCCCCTTCTTCCAATTGCTAAAAGAATTTTTCGCGAAGTATAATTCCCTTTAGATGAAACCACCGAAAATCTTCCATCGTTTTTTGTTATCTCTTCAACTTTTTCGTTTAAACTTATTGTTACATCATTTAGCCTAAGCACCTTTTCCCAAATATCAATCAACTCGGTTTTAGATGTTTCAACTAATTTAATTTTACCTAAAAGTGGCAATTCCATTGGGGATGTCATTACAATTTTTGCTCGCGGAAACGAATAAACCGTTCCGCCAATTGAATCTTGTTCGATAGTTAAAAATTTTAAATTATTCTTTTTTGCCTGAAGTGATGCACCAATTCCCGCAGGACCGCTACCGACAATAATTAAATCGTACTCCGCACCAATGTTTTTATCGAGCTTTTTAGATAAATTTTGAACTGCTTGTTTACCCTGCTCAACCGCATTCTTTATCAAGCCCATACCGCCCATTTCGCCGGCAATGTAAACTCCCTCAACATTCGATTCAAAATGTTGAGTAACGTGAGGCAGCTCAACTCCACGTTTTTCTGTCCCGATGTGAAGAGAAATTGCACCAACCGGACAAGCACTAAAGCACGCACTATGCCCAACGCATCGCGATGCATTTATTGTTACCGCCTTTCCATTTCTTATTCCAAGAATATCTTTTTCGGGGCAAGCGGTTATGCACGCACCACTTTGAATGCAGGAGTTTACATCAACTACTGGATGCAGAGTAACAGGTTCGTGAATTCCTAATTCCTTTGCAATCTTTATTTTCTCTTCAACAATTTTTGAATCTTTCCTCTGTTTTCTTAAATAGAAAAAAAGAATTGAAACGAACAAAAGTCCAATAAATCCGTAGATAATTATATTTTCAACTAATACTTCCATAAATTAAAAAATCCATTTATAACCAAATGTAACAGCTACACCAACATGAACCACCATTATTACCAACATAATAATTGCAAATGGTAAGTGAAATACATGCCAATAGCCAAATAATTTTTGAGTCGTTTTTAAGAGCAATATTTTTCGAGAAAGCAGTAATTTTGATTTACTAATTTTTAAAATCTCTTTACGCTCTTTTCTCGGTATATTATTTTTATGAAGATATTTATTGATTGCCGAAATTTTTCTGCGAGTTTCCATCACATCAATAAATATTGTTTTAACTATTGCAGATGATTTTATTTCATCCATTTTATTAATCGAATTTTCATCAAGACTCGAAATTAATTCAGATTCCAACTGATACTTTTCTTTAAGTTTAATTTTTAATTCAATATTTAATTTGTTCATTTCGTCGTGCGATAACTCGTTACCCTCAATACTCCGCGGTATTTGAAGATAGATGAAACGCCCGATAATTCCACTTAAAACAACAGCCACCATACTCCAAAAACTGATTGAAACAATTCCACCAAAACGAAATGCCGTGTGAAATAGAACCATAATTGGACCAAGCAGAGTTAAAAATATATGAAACTCTAACCAGTATTTTAATTTCCCCAACCGCTGAAACTTCTTAACACGCTTGCGAACTATATAAATTGTAACACCAAACACCATTAAAATAGTTCCAACAATACCCAATCCATGTCCAAGTAATCCGCTCGATTTTAGCAAGTCGTGGTTTGGGTGAAAAAATCTCTCTTTTAATGGAAGTGAATAATAATCCCATCCAAAATAGAATAGAATTAATGTTGTAGATATAATTATTAGTGATGCAAAAATAATAAGAAAGCTATGTAGTTTTTTACCCAAAAGAGACCTTTTATATTTTTATACTATACAAAGATAAAGAACCTAATTTAATTATCCAATACTTTATCATCTAAAGTGATTTTCAATACAAAATGATTATTTGTAATTGTTCTAAGTTATCTGTTTGGTTCGCCACAGTTCAGCAACAAAAAACGTTGCTACATTTCGTTATGGGTTCAATACAACGCTAAGTAAAGTCTTTTGGAGAAGTATTAGTCCTTACGAAAGGACTACAAAATCCCCTTTCTATATGCTTGAGCAATTGCTTCACTTTGCGAACTTGCATGAAGCTTTGAGTAGATATTTTTAATATGATATCGAACTGTGTGAACGCTAATATTCAATTCATCTGCAATTGATTTGTAATTTTTCCCAACGGCTAAGTTCTCTAAAATTATTCTCTCTTTTGAAGATATAGCAATCTCATTATCATTACTTTTGGTTGTTTGCAAGCGTAATAAATTTATAACTTTTGCAGCTATGTTCGAGTTCATTGGAGAGCCACCATCGTAGGCTTCTTTTACTGCCTCAAGTATTTTGGCAGGAGTTGTTTTTTTTGAGAGATACCCAGTTGCTCCCGAAAGGAGTGCATCAAATATTCTTTTATCATCTTCGTAAATTGTTAGCATAATAATTTTTGTATCGGGTAAGAGTTCCTTAACTTTTTTCACCCCCTCAATACCAGACATTCCAGGAAGATTTATATCGCTTATTAACACATCTGGATTTATTTTTTCAATTTCAGGTAATAGTATTTCATACTTTTCAAATGTTTTTGCACAATTAAATCCATCTGTTGCATTAATAAATGCAGCAACACCTTCTCTAAATATTGGGTTGTCTTCAACAATAACTACTTTAACCATTTTTTCTTTTTACCTTTAATTGCTATTTCAATTTTAATTTTTGTTCCAGCAGAATCACTTTCAACTTGTAGAGTTCCTTTCATCATCTCGGCTCTTTTGTTCATATTAAAAAGTCCGTTCCCTTTATCGTAATCTATTTTTTTTATACCAATTCCATTATCGGATATTTCTACAAAAAGTTTTTGATTTATTTTACTAATATTTAAAGTTATGCTTTTGCACTTACTATATTTTAATGAGTTGTTTATTGCCTCTTTAATTATTAAATATAGATTTTGTCTAATTTCTAATGGAAGAACAATATCGTTTAAAATTTCAATTTGCGAAAGTGAAAAGCTAATATCTGCTTGATAAAACACTTCTTGATAAGAATCTTGAATGCGGTAAATTAAATCTTTAAGAGTCTCTTTTCGTGGATTCACAATCCAGATAATATCACTTAACCTTTCAATTAGCGTTCTGGTAGAGTCGCCTATTTGATCTAAACCATCTACTAATTTTTGGTCAAAAACTTTGTTTAGTTTTAGTAACTCGCTTAGTATTGAAATTTCGGATAACCCCGAGCCAATTTCATCGTGAAGATCAGCAGAAATTTTGCTTCGTAATCTTTCCAATCTAATTATATTTTGAAGTCTGTAATTAATCACAAACGCAATAATTGCAACAATTATTAAAAACAAAGTTGTTAGAAACCACCAAGTTTCCCAATATGGTTTTTCAATTACAAAAAACATTTCGGTTGGCTCAGACCATATACCCCAGTTATTACTAGCCGAAACAGAAAATTTATAATTACCAGAGGGAAGATTTGCGTACCTTACTTCGTCGCTATTATCAAAAATACAATTTGCATCAATACCACTGAGTTTATATTTATAATTATTCAAACCAAAACTTGAATAGTTGATTCCAGCAAAATCAAATGTGATATCATTTTTGTTATAATCTAAAATTATATTTTTGGAACTATCTGTAAATTCATACTCCTTATCCATTACCTTTAGCTTTGAAATATATACTGGAACTAAAACCTTGGAATCATCCACTATTTTAGAATTTATGCGAGTAACTCCACCAATAGTTCCAACCCAAATATTTCCATTAGCATCTTTATAAATTGCATTTTGATTACACTCGCTATTTGCTAAACCACTTTTTTTATAAATTTGTTTTATTCGATAACTACCATCTTTCAGAAAACGAATTACATTTAGCCCCTTGTCTGACGAAGCATAGATATTACCCATATTATCATGCACAATTCCTATAATAGAATTATTCGAGAGTCCATCCTTAACACTAATTGTGTCGCATTTGTTATCGGAAGTTAAACGAATAATGCCAACTTCGTTAGTACCAAAATAAAGGGTACCCTCTTCGTCTTCGTGCATTGCCCAAACAAGACAGCCCTCCATCCCCTTTCCATACGGAAGGAACTTGTTCTTGTCTAATTTAAAAATTCCCTCATTTTCTACACCCACTAATATTGTTCCATCTCTCTTTTTAAATGACGAAACTATTTTATTGCTAGGCAAGCCATTTTTAATACCAAGTGTATCAATAATTCTTTTCCCATCATAAACAGCTATTCCTTCTAAGTGAGTTACAAAAAGTATATTTCCATTATACCCCTCCAATATTGACCAAACAGAGTTTTGTGGCATACCAACATTTTTGTTTAAACGTTTTATTTTACCATTTGAAATTAAATTAACTCCATCAACATAAGTTCCCACATACAAATCATTGCTATCCGATTCGTAGAGAGAAATTACCAAATTATCACCTAATCCATTTTTTATAGTTATCGAAGAAAATTTATTATTATCCAAAAATGAAATTCCTTCATCAGTCAAAAAGCAAACCTTACCACCATGCAACTCTTTAACCGCCCAAATATTATTGTGAAGCAAGCCGCTTTTTGTGTTGTAAGTAGTAAACGATTTAGGATGATACACAAAAACGCCACTTCCTTCGGTAAGAATAAAAATAGTTTTGCTATCTAAAACAAAAGTCTTAACTACAAACTCATTTTCTAACCCACTACTAGCAGTTATAGTTTTTATCACTTCACTACCTTTAACAATTGCTACTCCGTTTAATGTTGAAACGTAAAGATTCCCCATGTTATCAAGCGATAAATCAGTAACAAATTTGCTTGGAAGCCCATGTTTAGTAGTGATAAACGTATTACCCTTTTTATTGCTTTCTAATATATTTTTTACGAGAACCCCAAGCCCTTTAAGTGCAACATAAAGTGTATCGCTATTTAATTCTACAATATCTACAACTGGATATTTTTTATAAATTTTATGATAAATAACACGCTCAAGTTTATTGCCAACTACCTGATATATTCCATTACCCTTAGTTCCAACAAGTACTTTCCCATTTTTTAGTTCAACAATTGAGGTTGGAACTATTTGTACCTCACTGTTTTTATTTTCCATTTTGGAAAACACGTTCTTATCCTTTACCCAAAGACCACGGCTTTCGGTAAGTATAAATAATTTATTTTGCGAATCCACAAAAAGATTTTTGATTATATAATTTAATTCCTCAGGTAAATTTGGTGGAGTAATAAATTTATTTTTACTTTTAATCACTAGTCCTTTACTTGTTCCAACATAAATTTCATTGTTTTTGTTTTCACAAATAGAAGTAATAAAGGTAGAAGGGAGCCCATCAAATTTATAGTAGTTTTTGAATTTTACACTATTCCACTCTGATAAACCAGCAGTAGTACCAAACCACATTATACCACGATTATCTTTAAGAGCCGAAGTAACCTGCGAGTAGGCTAAGCCATCATCAATAGTAATGCTACGTGTAATTTCAATTTGAGAATATAAAATTGAATAGAAAAAAAAGAGGCATATATATAAAAGTTTACTAATTATTATATCCTTTTTACTTATACTTAATTTATTATATCTATTTTTAGTATAGTATTATATTTTAAAAACACTTATTATTTGCATCAAATAAGCGAATATTAATGAATAAAATACTAAAACTTTAGGATATAAAGGATGATTATTTAATAAAGAAAGTCAAACAAAACTATTCCACAAATTATATATAACTTGAAGAATGAAAATTTTAAAAAACATAAATCAACACTATAATGCTTGGCTACACTGGGATGTAACCAAACGTTGCAATTTGGATTGTGAGTATTGCTTTGGAAAAATTACAGATACACGTATCAAAATTCATTCAATAAAAATTAACGAACTCCTTTCAACTTTGGAGAGAACGGGAAAGACATTTCGCATTAGCTTTACTGGAGGTGAACCAACTCTTGTTCCAAACTTCATTGAAGCCTGCAAGGCAATTACCGAGAAGCACTACATTTCATTTAACACTAATTTGATTTTGAAAAACATTAAGCAATTTGCCGAAGAAATTGCTGCTAAAAAAGTACTGCACATTCATGCCTCGTTTCATTACGATGAATTAAATGATAAAAACTTGTTAAATCGTTTTATAGAAAACTATACTCTTTTAAAAAATAGTGGATTTAATATTTACGTTGAGGCTGTTGCGTATCCAAAACTCAAAAACAATTTAGATTTAATTTTAAAATTTGCAAAAACCAATTCTATCAACTTAACCTTTGCTCCATTTTACGGAAGTTACAATGGGCAAACGTATCCAGAAAATTACAGCCAAGAGGAGTTAGAACTATTTGGAATTAGCAAAAATGAAATATCTTGCTTTTATCAAAAGGGAGAACTTTGCAATGCAGGGTATAATGTTGCGGTTGTTTTTTCAAATGGGAATGTGTTTCCGTGTCATCAAATAAAAACGAAAATTGGAAATATTTATGAAGGAATAAAATTTGGGAATGAACTAATAAAATGCCCATCAAAAAAATGTGGCTGCCCACTAAATAAATATGATGAGTATTTGTTTTGGCAAACAATTAATAGTTGATTCTTTTTGTAGTTGATGGGCATGCCCATCAACTACATGGTTCTAATTATTCAGAATCTTTTTTTAGCTCGTTTTTTATTTTCCAAAACTCACCCCATTTTTCTAACAATTCCCACGAGTAAATTCCGTGGTCGTATCCATCGCCCCATGTTATTTGCATTGCGTAGCTACCTACAATTTGAATATTTGTAATTGTATATTTGCCAGGTTTATCGGGTCCTTGTGGAGTTGGCTCGTAGTGAGTCCAAAGTATTGTTTCCCCTTTGTTACTCGCATCTGGAGACTCATCGCGTAAAAAGTCTATTGGTATTGTATGTGTGCGTCCATCTTTCCAAGTTATGGAAATGGATTCTTGTTCATTCTTTTTTATTTTTTGTGGGCTTAACACGTTGTTCCTTTCATATTAAGAACGGAAAAGATTTCCGTTCTACATTTTTTGTTTAGAAAATATCAGCAATTGAGCTATAGTCTGGGTCAAAGAGTCGTTTATAATTTGTAAGAGCATACGGGTCAGTCATGCCAGCTATATAATCGCAAACCAATCTTGCTCTTTTACTTTTATCGGTTTCTTGTTTTATTAAATTATTTGTAAAATTAGGCAACAGTTCAATTCCAGTAATTTCATCAACATAATTTTCAGTAAAAACATCAAACATTTTTTGAATCATCTTGTTGCCTTTAAATTCCATTTGATGCAGTTGTGGCGTGCGAAAAACTAAATCGACTGCAATTTTTTTATACATTTCAATACGTTCAAATTTTTCTTTATCAATTACTAAAATGTATTTGTAACGGTTTGTTAAATCGTCCATAAAAGTTTTGCGTTCTTCAATTGAACAGGCAAGAATGAACTCACCTATTTCAGATCCAAATTTCGATTTATATTTTTCTTCTGTAATCCAAGTTTCAATTTTATCAAGTGCTTCAATTTGTTCTTTCGATAATTTTTCTAAATTTGATTTTCTCCACTTATTAAGTTTGGAAATATTTATAAATCCACCAGAAATAGAATCGACCAAATCGTTTACTGCGTAAGCCGAATCGTCTGCCCAATCCATTATTTGGCATTCGATACTTTTAAAACTATTTAATTTATTGGGGTCATTTAGTTCACTTGGCAATTCTTTATTTCCAAAAACAAAATTGACATATTTTTGTTGGTAATCGTAAATAAAATGATTTTTGGGGTTATTGAACTTTGAGTAAACAGATTTATACTTTAATATTGCATCAACAAAAGCACGCGTTGGCTTCATCCCCCTTCTACCATCGCCTATTGTGTAAAATGTATCAGCGAGTAATCTAAGTGTTTGTCCATTTCCTTCAAATCCACCATAGGGCTTCATCAAACTGTTTAATGTTCTTTCGCCTGCATGCCCAAAAGGTGGATGCCCTAAATCGTGAGCAAGGCAAGCAGATTCAATTAAATCTTCGTCAATAAAATATGAGCTGCTAAATATTTCGGAATGCTTTTTTGTAATAAAATTTGTAATAGATCGTCCAATTTGCGAAACTTCAATTGAGTGTGTTAAGCGAGTTCGGTAGTAATCGTTTTCGCCAGGCAAAAAGACTTGTGTTTTTCCCTGCAATCTTCTAAACTCGGAGGAATGCACTAATCTATCGCGATCAATTTGAAACGGAGTTCTGTAATCGTCAATTCTCACGCTATCTTCTGCACGCTCAAAATCAAAACTATTATAAAAGGTGTTATTACCTATTGGTTTCAATTTCTCCTCCAAACAATTTTATCTCCCTCAGTAATACCGTATGTTTCTGTGTACCCTGCGTTTACTTCAACAACCATAGATGCTGGTTTTGTTGATGGATAACTTCCCGTATCGAACGGCACTGTATGTTTATGAATTGTAACTATTTCGTGTTCTCTATTTACAAAAATTATATCTAATGGTAACACAGTATTCTTCATCCAAAAAGATTGAATAGTTTCGTACGAAAATAGAAATAGCATTCCCCTATTTTCTTCCATACTTAGCCTATCCATCAACCCTCGCGTACGTTTCTCATCAGTGTCAGCAATCTCAATATCTATTTTGGAAATATACTCTCCATCTATTTTTTGAAAAGTAAGTTCACCATCCTTTTGGAATTTTATACTTGTTTGCTTCACATTAGTCACTTGTCTCTTACTAGT
The DNA here is from genome assembly GCA_947311785.1 of uncultured Ignavibacteriales bacterium. Taxonomy (GTDB): domain Bacteria; phylum Bacteroidota; class Ignavibacteria; order Ignavibacteriales; family Melioribacteraceae; genus 1-14-2-50-31-20. The sequence goes on from CAMZLW010000157.1 coordinate 36,528, forward strand.
TTGTGGTATGTTAAAAAGAATAATAAATAAAATGAATGCTAAAATTATAACAGCAGAAACAATTTTTACAAATCCACTCTTTGGTTTACTTTTATTTTTACTCATCTCTATTCTTCAATTATTTACTAAATTTTGAAATACAATTTACAATTTTTTATTATTTTGTATTGATTTAGAAAATAAAAAGTTAGGATAAATTATGGCAACAAAATATTGGTTAATGAAATCGGAACCAGGTGCATATTCAATAGATGATTTAGTTAAAGATAAACGAACGCATTGGGATGGAGTAAGAAATTATCAAGCTCGTAACTTTATGCGTGATGATATGCAAGTTGGTGATAAAGTTTTATTTTATCATAGCAATGCAAAACCTACTGGTGTTGTTGGAGTTTGTGAAATAGTTAAAGAAGGTTATCCCGACTTTACAGCATTTGACCCTGATGAAGGACACTACGATCCGAAGAGTAATTTAGATAAGCCAACATGGATGATGGTGGATATTAAATTAATTGAAAAGCTACCACGCATTGTAACACTTGAAGAAATTAAGAAAAATTCAAAATTACAAAATATGAAATTAGTTCAACGTGGGAACCGCCTTTCAGTAATGCCTGTTGAGAAAAAAGAATTTGATATAATTGTTAAAATTTCAAAAAGGTAACTATGTATCTTCCATTATTAGAAGGCCAATAATATGCGTTGTGCTGAACTTACTGTACATTGACAAAGGTTGCCTTTTTTGAGTGGTCTCATTTATGGTATAGATAAAGATTACAAAATACTTCGACAAATTTAGCACACCGTAAATTCAGATGACTTTTAGGTTATGAAAACCTAAAAAAAGAACCCCACCCACCACCTTAAAGTTAGATGAGGTTTTTAACTAGCAATTATGTGTGAATATTAAAAACGGTTGAAATAGTCTAAGCTCTTATTAACCAACGACTTAAGTCGTTGGTTAATAAAAAAACAACTCCGAAAACGGAACTCTCCTAAAATAATCTCCGCTTCGTACACTTTATTTCAACAGCAACATTTTCATAGATTTTGCGAAACTACCGCTTGTTAATCTATACAGATAAACGCCACTACTTAAATTACTTGCATCAAAGTTTACTTCGTATCTTCCCATTGTTTGAGCTTGGTTTACTAAGGTTTTAA
>CAMZLW010000158.1 GCA_947311785.1 uncultured Ignavibacteriales bacterium
ACTATTTGAATAATTTTGAGAAGAATACAGAGCCAAGACTCTATAGCTAACTGACTGAGTCGGTTCTATTTGTGGAAAATATCATACAACGACTTTACGACCAGGCACTAAGTAACTCCTTTTACTTTTTTTGTTTTTACAAAACTAAAAATTATAAAAGTTGGTTTCCAACTTAAGCATTACAAAACTGCGATTAAAAAATATGTAGTGTACCACTGATTTGGTAAGATAGTGTTTGCAAATTACTTAACTCCTTAGATAGACAAGTTGGGTTAACTCAGTGTAAAAATTCAGAATGACTTTTAGGGTTATGCAAAACCTTCTAAAAATATTATTTAAAAGCATCAAACTACACTTTGTAAATGATGTTTCATAAAATTAAAGGCCGCTTCGCCATCTTTATCTCTAATTGCTTGCAAAATATTTTCATGCTCATCAAAAGTGCCACCTATTTGTCTATACGATTTATCAACAAAAATATCTTTGTGGTATGTAGTTAAAAAATGGAAAATAGGCTCCAAAATTATAGGAAACATTGGGTTTCTACACGAAAACCAAATATTTTTATGAAATTCAATATCGTAAAGACTTAGTAATTTGTTATCGGTTACAGCTTTTTTCATATTAACAATTGATTCTTCAAGCTTCACAATATCTTCTTCACTTCGTTGAGATGCTGAAAGTGATGCAATTTGTGGTTCTATTACTAATCTAATTTCTTGGGTATATCGCAATCCCTCATTTCCGCATCTATAATTTACAAGTGATGAAAAAGAATCAAAAATAGAATCTATGGAGGGTTTTATTAGCAATGCCCCTTTTCCTTTCTGAATTTCAATTACGCCTTTTGCTGATAGCATAAGAAGAGCCTCTCTAATTACACCCCTGCTTACACCAAATATTTCAACAAGCTTATTTTCGCTTGGCAAATAACTTCCAACAGTAAATACACCTTTATTAGTAGCATCCAGAAGTTGCTCAACTATCTGAATACTCAAATTTTTGGGGCGTGTTACCGACTTAAAATCAACATTATCTAATAATTCCATATAACCTTCTGCCTCTAATCAATACTCTACGATAAAGGATATAACATGTTTAACAAGTAAATACCAAGATATTTATTTTTATGTTTAATTTCAAATAAATGGGTGCTACACAGAAATTCAGGAGCAAAATACCTATATTTGGCAGACAACATCAAAAAATGCTAATATATAGATTTTCCCTTGTCAAACTTGATTTAGTTTAACTTTTACACTCTGTGCGGTACAGGTGCTTATCTGCTTTATTTAGTTCACAATTTTCTTTATACATTTCATATTGTTTAACCGTTGCCCTCACTTAATCTACAATTTATTCTAATCTAATTTGGATTCTCGTTTCAAGTAATAGTTTTAAGTAACCTTTATCGACCTCTTTATGTTTTAAGAAAGCAATTAGTTCAATCCATATATGTTTAATGGTAATTTTCTTTTTTAAATAACTGTCAAGTTTCATAAACAACCTTGTGAAACTTGACATTTAACCCCACCGCAGAGTCTCTTGTTTTTTACCAAAAGAGATGTCTTTTGATATAATTTCAGTTCTAATGTGAAAATTATTTACAACATTTGAATGGTATGCTTGTTTCATATTTATTTCCTTTTTGTCAAAAAATAAAAAACCCTCACAACAAAAAGTTATGAGGGTTTCTCTCAAGTAGCGGGAACAGGACTTGAACCTGTAACCTTCGGGTTATGAGCCCGACGAGCTACCAATTGCTCCATCCCGCGATATAATTTTATATTACTGAGTTAATGCTAACCCATTTTCAATCAAATTCAGATACCAAATATAGGTATTGGCACGGAAAATGTCAAATTTTAAGTAAAACTTTAATTTTTATCTTTATTTACGATAGTATTGTGTATTTTAGTAAAAGTAATACTTAGATAGCTTAAAAAATGGAAATATTTACATGTTGAAAGGTAATTTATGTTAAAATCGTTACTTATTAAAGATTACGCATTGATAGAAAATATTAATGTAGAATTTGGCAAAGGCTTAAATATTATTACTGGTGAAACTGGTGCTGGTAAATCAATTTTAATTGATGCAATGGGATTGTTGCTTGGCGAAAGAGCTTCAACGCAAGTTGTACGTAAAGGTGCAAAAAAATCTATTGTTGAAGGAATATTTAATGTTTCAGCAAATACTAAAGTAGAAAAGTTTTTGACCAAAAATGATATTGATTATTTTGATGAATTAATTGTTAGGCGCGAAGTTTCGCTGGAAGGCTCTAACAGATGCTTTCTTAACGATACCCCTACCTCACTTGCACTACTCAAAGATATTGGAAATATGTTGGTGGATTTACATGGGCAGCACGAGCATCAATCGCTTTTGCGAAGTGTAACTCACATCGATTTTTTAGATGAGTTTGCCGAGCTAACTCCGTTGCTTACGGAGTATAAAGGGGAGCATTCAAAACTTTCTGAAATTGCTAAAGAGTTATTTGTTCTTAAAAACAAAGAGAACTCACTTAAAGATGAGCGTGAATCGTATGAGTTTCAAATAAAAGAAATTGATGCAGTTTCACCACAGCCAGATGAAGAGAATCACTTAAAGTATGAACTAAATATTTTAGAAAATGCTGAAAAATTACTTTTCCTAACTGGCGATATTTATAACAGAGCCTACGAGGATGATAATTCTGTTCAAGACAATTTAGTTAAAATTCAAAATGCACTAAGTGAGTTATCCAAAATTGATAATTCTTTTACTGAAATGGTAAGTGAGGCAGATTCTGCAATTGCAATTATTAACGATATTTCTGATTTTATTAGAAGCTATAAATCGCGTGTTGATAACGACCCTTCAAAATTAGATGAAATACGTGAGCGTCTTGGTGCATTAACACTCCTTAAAAAACGCTATGGCGGAACTTTAGAAAAAGTGATTGAGCATAGAGCTAATATTGGAAATGAATTTGAACTAACCTCTAATTACAAAGAAAGAATTTTACAGCTAGAAAATGAGTTAAACTTGGTTAGAAAAAACACTGGTGTAAGTGCAGAAAAAATTTCTAATGTTAGAAAAGATGTTGCAAATAAAATTAGCACTGATGCTATTGAAACTTTAGCCAAGTTAGGAATTACTGATGCCAGTTTTGAAGTAAGAATTAAAAATAATCTTGCTAACGATAGCTCGGCAAATTTTATTATTGTGGATGATAAAAAATATAAATTTAATTCCAAAGGATTTGATGAAGTTGAGTTCCTAATTTCTACTAACCTTGGAGAAGATTTAAAACCACTATCTAAGGTTGCATCGGGTGGAGAAGTTTCAAGAATAATGCTTGCACTAAAATCTGTATTAGCAAAGAACGATAAACTACCATTATTAATTTTTGATGAAATTGATACTGGAGTTAGCGGAAGAATTGCTCAAAAAGTTGGAGGAGCTTTAAAGGCGTTATCAAAGTCGCATCAAATAGTTTCTATAACTCATCTGCCTCAAATTGCTTCGCTTTCGGATGAGCATTTTTCTGTTGAAAAGAAAAAAATAGGAACTCGTGTAGTTAGTTCAATAAGAAAACTTCATGATGAAGAGAAGATAAATGAAGTTGCAAAACTATTAAGTGGCGAAGATATTACTGAAGCTGCAATAAAAAGTGCAAAAGAGTTAATGGGCTTGGAATAAAAAGAGAATGTCATTCCCGCACGATTCTAGCGGGAATCTCATAAAACGATATAGATTCCCGATAAAAACATTCCAGGTAAAAAACACTGGGCAGGCGGAAAAGACTGTCCTTTCTTATTTCAAAATTTTATCTTGTCATTTGTTGCGAACCTCATTTTTTTGTAGAGGTTTGGCTCTGTAAGAGTTCCTTTGGGGCAATCTTTAACCTTGTGGCAGATTTCGGGAAAAAGCTCCTCGCAAAGACATTGGTTATATTATTTCAAAATTCTATTTAACACTTCTGTAACTTTATCCAATTGCTCGTAAGTAATTACTGCAGGAGGAAGAAAACGGAGAACAATTTTTCCGGCTGGCATTGCAAGAATTCCTTCTTCCATTAGCTGAACTAAATAGGGTTGAACTTTTTCTTTTAGTTCAATTCCAATCATTAATCCTTTGTGTCTAACTGCACGCACCTTGGATAGCTCATCAATATTTAATTTGCTAACAAAATAATCTCCCTTTTTCTCTGCTTCTTCTGCAAGATTATTTTCAAGCATAAAATCGATAGCAGCCAGTCCAGCAGCGGATGCCAAGGGATTACCACCAAATGTAGTTCCGTGTTGCCCAAAATTAATTTTAACTTTATCAGAACAAATAGCTGCACCTACTGGAAAGCCACCAGCAATGCCTTTTGCAACAGTCATTATATCAGGCTCAAGTCCAAAGTGTTCTATCGCAAACATTTTTCCTGTTCTGCAAAAGCCAGTTTGAATTTCGTCAATAATCATCAGCACATTGTGCTTATCGCAAAGTATTCTTACTCCATCAAGATATTCTTGTGAGGCAATATTAATTCCACCTTCGCCTTGAATTACTTCCAAAATAATTCCAGCAGTTTTTCCAGTTATTGCGGTTTCCAGTTTTTCAAGATTGTTATATGGCACAAACGAGAAGCCGGGAACAAGTGGCTCAAATGGTTTGCGGTATTCAGGCTTGTGTGTACCACTAAGCGAACCCATTGTTCGTCCGTGAAATCCACGCATTGTTGTTATAAAATCCGTTTTGCCAGTAGAGACGCGTGCAAATTTCAATGCTGCTTCCATTGCCTCTGTTCCAGAGTTTGTGAGGAACGAGCGTTTTAAATTAGGTGGAGTAATTTGATTTAATTTCTCTAAAAATAATGCACGGGTGTCATTATAAAAAACGCAAGCATTTGTAATTAATGTTTCGGCTTGTTTGGTTATAGCCTTTACTACAGCGGGGTTTGAGTGTCCAATTGTAGCAACACCAATGCCAGCAACGCAATCGATAAACTCTTTGCCGTTCTCATCCCACACAGTTGCTTCTTTACCTTTTACAATTACTAAATCTCTTTTTGGATAAACAGCTACTTCGTAATCATCTATTAATGCTTTGTAATTTTTCATTGGATTATTGTTCCTCCACCATTAAGTGCATTTGTTATAGGGTTTTCAATTCTACCATCACAAATGTAAACTGATGTATTGCCACTTTCAAATAGTTTTATTAATGCTTTCATTTTTCTTTTCATTCTGCCATCAACTTGAGCTTCGCGTTGTTCTAACTCAGCTTTTGATATTGATTTTACAACTGAATCTGGATTACTTGCATCATCCAAAAAGCCGGGAGCTTCAATTAGCTGGATAACTTTTTCGGCATCAAGTGAACTTTTGAGTAATGCAACTATGTCGTCATTTTCAGAACTTATTGCAAAATTGTTTTCATCAATTATCGGAACTGTTAGCACAGGCACGTATCCATTAGAGATTAATAGTTTTAACAAATCTACATTTATACTTTTTGGCTTCCCAGAAAAATCACGAACCATCCGTAGTTTGCCATTTTCTTTAACTCTAATTCCACGGTTGCGTTTTCCTTCAATAAGCTTTCCATCAAGCCCTGTTAAGCCAATTGCATTTATTCCTGATTGTTGACACATTTCAACAATACGCTTATTACGCAGACCAGAATATGACATCAGCATTATATCAAGAGCCTCTTCATCGCTAAACACGGAGGAATATCCAGATGCAGACACGAGAACTTGCTTTTCGTAATTAAGTTTTTTAGCAAGGTTATCACGCAAAGCATTTGCACCATGAACAATAATAAATTCATCATCCAAATTTGATAAGTCTTTTATAATTGATTCCAAATTAATATGTTCGCCACCACCAATTTTTATAATTGTCATTAAAAAACTCCATTTGTTTTATTCTCAATTTTGTTCCACCCAGTTTCGTTTGGATAAACCTCTGAGCAGATTATAAGTCCATCATCACTCTGTTTGTAGTGCATTGTAAAATATTTTTCATCTTCATTAAAAAGGGAAGAGTAGTAAACCTTTTCTTTTTCGGCAATAATAATATTCATTGCTCTTATGTAAGCTGATTTCTTTTCAATAATTTCAACACCTTTCGGAAGTGCTTTATCCATACCGCTTTTATCAAATCGTTTTATAAAATTGAATATTTTTTCTGCACCAATTCTACCATCAGCTTTTATTTTTACTCCACGCAATTCGCCATTGAATATAAAAATATATTTATCATCATTGAATGGCATATTGTTCTCAACAACAATATCTTTGTCTTCAAACGCACTACGGGCGTGGACAATTAGTCTTTTGCTTTTTGGAAATTGCTCAAAATTATCTTCCCAAATTGGGGTTATGTTTTTGTAGTGTATCCATTCGCTATCACTTAAATAACTACAACCCCAGCCATGACCTTGATATTCCTTGCTATTCTTGGCTATTGCAGCAAATTTTGATAGATGTTCACTAATATTAAACTCATTTTTATTTTGCACAAATAATAATCTACACATTGTATCTCCGTTAGATAGGATGAAGTCCTGGAAACTCAAGTCCAGTTGTTTCATCAAATCCATACATAATATTAAATGCTTGCAGTGCCTGACCCGCAGCACCTTTCATTAAATTATCGATTGCACTAATAACCACAAGGCGATTTGAATGTGGGTCTTTTTCAAAACCAATATCGCAGTAGTTAGTTCCAATACAAAGTTTTGGCTCTGGATAACGATAGTTGCCTTCACGCTCCTTTATAATTCTGATAAATGGTTCATTACCGTATGCTTGACGATAAATTTTCCAAATATCTTTTTCGGCTAAATCTTCTTTCAAGAAAACATGACTTGTGGCCATTGTTCCTCTAATCATATCAACAGATGTTGCAGAAAAATGAACGTGAATTTTTTCTTCAAACGAAAGTTCTTGCACTATTTCTGCGGCATGTCTGTGTGCGGTTGGTTTGTAAGAACGCATTGAACCGCTACGCTCTGGATGATGTGTTGCAAAGGATGATTTTTTCCCACCTTCACTTGAACCAACTTTAACTTCTACAACGGTTCTATCAATTTCAACTAATCCTTTTTTGTAAAGTGGATATAGACCAAGTATAGTAGTGGTTGCATTGCATCCAGCACTTGAAATAAATTGTGCATCCTTCATTTTATCGCGATGAATTTCTGGAATTCCGTAAACAAATTTCTTTAGCATCTCTGGGTTTGTATGTGGCTGATTATACCATTTCTCAAATTCAGCAACATTGTTTAATCTAAAATCTCCACTGAGGTCAATTATTTTGTCGGCAAGTTTTTCAAAGTCATTAATTCGCTTCATCGATTCTCCGTGTGGAGTGCAGAGGAAAAGCAAATCGGTTTTTTCTAATTCATCAACTGCACAAAATTTTAGATTGGTAGCTTTTCTCAAATTTGGATGAGCCTTGTAAGCCAGTTTGCCGTAGTATGAGCTTGATGTAATTTGCTGCACTTCAATATTTGGATGGAAAATTAAGAGCCTTAATAATTCCCCACCAGTGTAGCCCGAGGCTCCGATAATTGATACTTTTACTTTATCCATTTTATTCTCCTCTGCCAACTTTTAGGATATAGTCAACAACAAGTTTAGGAATGTCAACGCCTGTAGTGGCAATACTATTTTTAAATTCCATTGTGTAGTTTACTTCATTTACCATTAGTTCATTATCTTCAGTTTCAAATAAATCAATTGCAACAACTCCGCCGCCAACTGCTTTTGCAGCTGCAACAGACATCTCTGCAATCTCTTTAGTTACTTCGCATTTTGATGCAACCGCACCCTTTGCTGTATTAGTAATCCAATGTTCCGAGCCACGATAAATTGCTGCTATGCAAGTATCACCCACAACAAAGCTACGTATATCTCGCCCATTTTTTTTATCAACATACTTTTGGATGTAAAAAATTGAGTGATGATAAGTTCCAAGAACAGTTTTATGTTCAAGAATAGATTCTGCCGCATCACGGTCATTTATTTTTGATAGCAATCTTCCCCATGAGCCTACTGCTGGTTTAAGCACAACAGGGTAGCCCATTTCTTCAATTGCTTCAAGAGCTGACTCTTCTGTGAAAGCAATTTTAATATCAGGTTGCGGAATATTATTATCTTGAAGTGCCGAGGATGTTAAAAGTTTATCTCCACATATTGTAGCTACTTTAAAAGTGTTAACGCATTTTATTCCGGCACTTTCGTATAACTTAATTGCATGCAAAGCTCGTGAGTGATTTATAGAACGTTCAATTACAACATCAAATTCAAATTTGTCATTTTTTAAATCGAACTTTAATTTTCTATCGTCAATCATTATTAGTTCAACATCATCTCTTTTGTTGAACTCGGCAATTAAGAGTTTTTCATCTTTTCGTATTAGTGAATGTAAAAATCCTACTTTCATGGTTTTCTCCGTGATTTAGTTTTTCTTTTATGGAATTATTTAAAATGTGGGAATAAGAAAAAGCTAAATAAAATTACTTAGACTTTTGCTTATGTTTATAATTTTGCTTTATGAAATGAACAATATGAGGAAGCTCAGTTAATTCAACTACTTTTCCTTTTTGTCCAATATTTTTTACTTCGTTTAAAACTTCAAGTTGAAGTTCTTCTGTTAAATTGCTCTCATTAATTAGGGACAACGCATACTTTAGCGATGCTATACCAGACATATGGTCGAGAGAGAAAGTTCTTTCTTTTCCAAGAAGCTCTGGGTTTAAGCTTTCGTAGTGGGTAGGGTTAATTGCTGCAGCATGTGTATGAACACCAGCACAATGTGTAAAAGCATGTTTGCCAACTATTGGATAATTGCGTGGTATTGGAACTCCTGAGTGAAGACTAACAAATTTATAAAGCTCGTCAAGTTTATCAAGCTTCCAATTATTAAATCCAAAATCTGTTGTTAGTGTAACCATCAATTGAGCTAAGTCAACAATACCAGCACGTTCGCCAAGCCCTAAAACAGAGGCGTCAATAATTTCTGCACCAGCACGGTAAGCATCAATTGCATTAGCAAGTGCAAAGCCTCTATCGTTGTGGCAGTGAACAGCAATTTTAGGATGTAAATCACGTGAGTTTAATTCTGCTTTTAACTTTGAAATATAATCGAACATACTTCTGTCGGTTCCCGGTATCATATACCCAGTAGTATCAGCAACGCTAATTACATCTGCCCCAGCTTTAACAGCAGCAACAGAGGCTGCAACAACATTGCTAAATTCTGAACGGACTGTATCTTCGGGAGTGTAGCGAATTATGATGTTAGGATTTTTACTTTTAGCAAATTTAATTACTTCAGTAATTTGAGCAATTGCAACATCCAATTCTTTTTTGAATACAGTGTTTAATCTATCGTCAGAAACGCAGTAAAAAATTCCAATAAAATCAACACCACAATTAAGTGCAAGTTCAACATCACCTTTTAACGAGCGTGCATGTGCACCAATTGTAGCTTCAGTTTTTTCATGAGCAATAATTTGCACAGAGTCATGTATTTCTTGCGTAACTGATGGATGGCCAGTTTCAATAATATTTACTCCAATCTCATCAAGCATTTTTGCAATTGCAAGTTTTATATGCTTGTCAAAATAGACTCCAGGCGTTTGTTCACCTTCTCGTAATGTCGAATCAAGAATTTGAAGCACGTTACTCGCCCCAGTCTTCTTCTTCTTGCGGTGCTTCTTCCACTGTAAATGGGTCAAGATTTGTAACTTCTAATTCTGTTCCACAATCAGAGCATTCCATAAGTTCACCAAGAACTGTGTCGGATGCTTTTTCTAATTCTGCACCACATACTGGACATTCTGCCATTGTTGTATCCTATCTGTTATTATTGTTAAAATAATGAAGTGCAAAAATAACACTATTAAAAACAAGACGCAAATTAGTATATTTAAAATGTAATAGATTCATATTAGTATATGTTACACTCTCTGTAACAATTGAATAATTATTCTAATAATAAAAATATTTCCTAAATAATACGGAAGTAGTGCAGTATAGAGGGGAAATAAATTTGCGTTAATACCAATTTAAATTTTGGATTCTTATATATTTAACTAATAATATTTTAAACCATTTTAAAAGATAATTACATCTTTGCAAATTGTTGACAATTCACTTAATTTTTAGGGAGTAAATTATTTTTATTTTAATAGGAGTTAAACATGGAATACAGAATTGAAACAGATTCAATGGGTGAGATTAAAGTCCCATCAAATATGTATTACGGAGCACAAACTGCTCGTTCATTAATGAACTTTAAAATTGGTGGTGAGCGTTTCCCTCGTGAGTTAATAAGGGCATTAGGAATTCTGAAAAAAGCTGCGGCACTTACTAATGCTGAGTTAAAAATGATTTCGGAAGAAAAAGTTGAACTTATTATTAAAGCTGCCGACGAAGTAATTGAAGGAAAGCTGGATGACCATTTCCCGTTAGTGGTTTGGCAAACTGGAAGTGGAACACAAACAAACATGAATTCTAACGAAGTAATTTCGAACCGTGCAATTGAAATTGCTGGCGGAGAAATGGGCAGCAAAAAACCAATTCATCCAAACGATGATGTTAACAAAGCACAATCTTCAAATGATACATTTCCTACAGCAATGCACATTGCAGCAGTTGAGGAAGTATATCGTCGTTTAATTCCAATGGTTACAAAGCTCCGCGATGCACTTGCAGCTAAATCAGAAGAGTTTAAAGATATAATTAAAATAGGAAGAACTCACTTAATGGATGCAACTCCACTTACATTGGGGCAAGAATTTTCTGGTTACGTTCAACAACTTACAAACGGACTTGCACGAATTGAAGCAGCATTACCAAGGTTATCCGAGCTTGCACTTGGTGGAACTGCTGTTGGTACTGGATTAAACACACATAAAGACTTTGCCGTTTTATCAGCAAAAAAAATATCCGAAATTACTGGACTAAACTTCACAACCGCTCCAAACAAATTTGAAGCTCTTGCTGCTCACGATGCTGTTGTTGAATTTAGTGGTGTACTTAAAACCATTGCTGGTTCACTTCACAAAATTGCAAACGATATTCGTTGGATGGGCTCTGGCCCTCGTAGTGGGCTTGGCGAATTGGCACTTCCTGCAAATGAACCTGGAAGTTCAATTATGCCTGGTAAGGTTAATCCTACACAAGCCGAAGCTATAACAATGGTTTGTGCCCAAGTATTTGGTAACGATGCTACAATTGGTTTTTCAGGAGCAAGTGGTAACTTTGAACTTAATGTTTACAAGCCAGTTATGATTTTTAACTTGTTGCAATCAATCAAATTAATTGCAGATTCATGCGAAAGTTTTACTGACAACATGGTTGTTGGCATTAAGCCAAACATGGATAAAATTGATGAACTACTTCGCAAATCCTTAATGCTTGTTACTGCACTTAATCCTCACATTGGATATGACAATGCTGCCAAGGTTGCAAAAAAAGCGTTCAACGAAAACACAACGTTAAAAGAAGCAGTTGTTGATTTAGGATTATTAACTGCCGAAGAATTTGATGAGAAAGTTAAACCAGAAGAAATGATTGGTCCTAAGAGCTAAATAAATTGTATCAAATTACTAAAAGGCTTTGGCTCTTTTCAATTAGAGCTAAGCCTTTTTTCTTGTTCTAATAATTATGTAAATAATCGCATTGCTTATTTCAGTTAAATAGAATAATTTTATTAGTTAAAAAATAAACTTTAGATTATAAATAACTTAAAAGGTTGTTATGAAAATTCACGAATATCAAGCAAAAGAAATTTTAAGAAAGTATAATGTTCCAGTTCCAAACGGGAAAGTTGCATACACTGTTGACGAGGCTATAGCTGCCGCAAAAGAGATTGGCGGAAAAATAAGAGTTGTAAAAGCTCAGATTCACGCTGGTGGACGTGGCTTAGGCGGTGGAGTTAAAGTTGCAAAAGGAATTCCAGAAGTTCGTAAATATGCAAAACAAATTCTTGGAATGAATTTAATTACACACCAAACTGGACCAGAAGGAAAAGAAGTAAAACGCCTTCTTGTTGAACAAGGTGTAAATATTGAAAAAGAATTTTATGTTGGAATTACACTCGACCGTGCATCTTCGCGAAATACAGTTATGGTTTCTACCGAGGGTGGAATGGAAATTGAAAAAGTTGCTGCTGAAACTCCAGAAAAAATCATTAAAGAATCTGTTGACCCTTCGGTTGGTTTGCAAGGTTATCAAGCAAGAGCTTTAGCTTTTGGATTAGGACTTGAAGGAATTCAATTCAAAAATGCAGTAAAGTTTTTACTTAGTCTTTACAGAGTTTTCGACGAAACAGATGCATCAATTGTTGAAATAAATCCGTTAGTTGTTACTAAAGAAGGCGACGTAATGGCATTGGATGCAAAAATGAATTTTGACGATAACGCAATGTATAAACACAAAGATATTTTAGCTTATCGCGATTTGGATGAGGAAGATGCGTTAGAAGTTGAAGCTTCAAAATATAATTTAAATTATATTAAGTTAGATGGTAACGTTGGCTGTATGGTTAATGGTGCTGGTCTTGCAATGGCAACAATGGATATTATTAAACTTGCTGGTGGCGAGCCTGCAAACTTCCTTGATGTTGGTGGTACTGCAAACAAAGAAACTGTTGCTGCTGGATTTAAAATAATTTTAACTGATCCAAAAGTAAAAGCAATTTTAATAAACATCTTTGGCGGAATTGTTAGATGCGACCGTGTTGCTCAAGGTGTTATTGATGCAGTGAAATCTGAGAAAGTTGCAATTCCTATTATTGTTCGTCTTGATGGTACAAATGCTGAAGAAGCTCAAGTATTATTGAATAAATCAAAAATGAACTTTGAAGTTGCTGCAACATTAAAAGATGCTGCCGAAAAAGTTACTGCTGTTTTAGCAAATTAGTAGCAAGATGTAAGACTCAAGATTTTAGATTTACATAGATTGAAATTACAAAGGTCATTCGTTTGAATGACCTTTGTTGTTTTGTCTTATTCTGGAGAGGGCTGTTAATTATTATAAAAAAGGAATAATTAACAAATTGAAAATGTTTTTCAAGAAATTACTCTATCTATTATCACAATCCAAATACCTATTTCCCCTTTCGGTTCCCCACTAAAGTTATTATTTAATTAGTAACATTTTCTTCACATCAACAAAATTGCCTGCATCAATTTTGTAGAAATATAGACCGGAGGATAGGTTTGAAGCATCAAAATTTACACTTTGGAAACCTGCATTCATTTCTCTGTTTATTAATTCTGCTACTTCTTCGCCAAGTGAGTTGTAAACAGTAATTGTTACATTTGCTTGTTGCGGCAGAGCAAAACTAATTGTTGTAGTAGGGTTAAACGGATTTGGATAGTTTTGTTGTAATACAAATTCAGTTGGAATTTCATTATTACTTTTTACACCAACTAATTCTGGTAAATCAGCTTTCCCATAAAAAATTTCTGAGTTTCCAGTACGATTATCAATCCAGGCTGTAGTTAAAAACTCATTTTCTACATCACATTTTAGTTCTATATAACTTCCTGCATAATCTATTGAAGCGTTATTGGCACTAATTTTACCACCCTCTTGCCAATTTAACAAATCGGAACTCACATAAAATACCAAGGCATGGGCATCGTTAAGAAACAGTTTAACATAATAATTAGGGGATATTCTGCCAATTGCTACATAAACATATTTGTGAGATTCAACTGTACCAGCATCTTGCCAAGTATCACCATAATTGTTAGAAATGGATAATTTTGGTCCGTGAGAAAAATCGCTATAAATATATTTTATAACGCCAGCTTCATCAAGAAATGCTTTTGTTAAATGGTCAATAGTTAAAAATGTTTCTCCATCATCTTTTACCAATTTGATATCCGAAATAGTTTCTCCAGAGTCGTACGAATATCTAACATAAAATTTAGCTTTACTCTCTTCCATTTTACCGTATGATAAAGCAACCCAATCGCTATTGTTTGCTTGTGTTTCAACTGTTAATGCTAGTGCTAATTCCAAAGCGTTGCTACTTGGGTCGTCAATTCTAATTTGAGCATTATCATTAATTTTTAGAAAAACAGCATTTGTATCTACACCATTTGAATGCACACGCCACAGTGCGTATAAATTACCACTATTAGAATATTCAACTTGTGGGATATAATGAAGAATATTATCCAACGAGTTGCCATACATAATGGTATCCAAAAGAGTTGGTGTTTCCCAGTTTTTTCCACCATCCATACTTTTTACAATGTAGCATCCGTAAAAGCTAACACTAGTGTAACTGTCGTAATGATAATCGTTATAGATAATTGCTATTTGCTCTGAGTTAGTAGGGTTTACAGCAATATCAGTAGTGTTAGGACCATAGGCGGTGGCAGGTGAAATGGCAGCATCAATTGGGGTAGAAATTCCGTTAACATCAAATTTGTAGTAACTAAGATTTGTTCCATAAACTATGTGTGCGTTTGAACCATCAATAGCAACGTGTGGAACTGCTACAGAATAGATACCCGTATTTGAAACTTGAAAATCTTGTGAAAAGATTGTTACTGTTAAAAAAAGCAATAGAAATAAAATACTAGTTTTCATTTTTTCCTCCAAAGGAATGTTTAAATAACTTTACCTATTAAAACTTACGTACTCAAATACGAGAAAACACAAAAGCACTCATATTTAAATTAGAATATAAACTAAAGTTATCCTTTTTATAAACAAAAACAAATTACAAAAACAAAGTTGTGTTCTAACTCACTATGCCAAACTCCAATATTGCATTAGAATAACCACTAAAATAATAAATTTTATTGCACCTAGTGTTATGTTAATTTATAAATAACGGTAATAGCACTATATTGTCCTGCTGTTATTTCTGTTAGGTTTATTGTGCCAAAGACATCCTTTTGGGGCAAGCTAGGAATATCTTTCTGTTGTTGTAGATTCATGTCGTGGCAACAAAAAACGCTACCAAACCGGAATGAGATATGTTGTGTTGCACTGAGGTTCTCGAAATGACTTAATCGAAACAACATAATTTTTCTTTTAATTACCGTCGGGTTAATAATCCACTTTTATAAAACTTAGATTTTGAATCCTTTTTATTTGTATTGAATCTAAATAAACAGTAATTTTAAATCAGAAAATTAAATCTGTTTAAGAAAAAATTAAGGATAAAATATAATGAGTGAATTTATAAATAACAGTCGGCAAAGAGTTGACCAATTGAAAAAATTAATTCTTGGTTTGCACGATGGAGATTCTGCCGAAGATACACAAGCAAAGTTAGTTGAAATGATGGGAAGTGTTCCATACAGCGAAGTTGTTCAAGCAGAAGAGGAGTTAATTGCAGAAGGACTAGACCGCGAAGAAGTCTTAAAACTTTGCGACCTGCACACAGAAGCTTTGGGCGATGCAATTGATACATCGATGGCTCAAAAAATTCCAGAAGGGCATCCCCTTTCTGTTTTAATTGAAGAGAACAAAGCACTCAATAAACACATCGATAAAATAAAACATTTCCAATATGCTGTGGATAATGGTAAGAAAACTGCAAGTGATAAAAAAACCATCATCGAAATTCACACATTGTTTAATGAGTTAATGGATGTTGAAAAGCATTACCTAAAATTAGAAAATCTGTTATTTCCATTTCTTGAAAAATATGAAATTACCGGACCTCCAATGGTGATGTGGGGTAAACACGATGAGACGCGTGCATTTATGAAATCGTCAATTCAACTATTATCAGAAAATAACAATGCTACCAATGAAGAATTATCCGGTTTTTTTGAACTTATATTTAATCCAACATTAAAATCAATTTCCGATATGGTTCATAAAGAGGAAGAAATTCTTTTTCCAATGTCGATGGATACCCTTACAGATATTGACTGGTATGAAATTCAGCAACAAAGTGAAGATATTGGATATTGCCTTTATGTTCCAGAAAAAGAGTGGATGCCAGAGCTTTCGGAAGAAGAAATTGATGCAACAAAATCATCGGATAAGGTAAAATTACCTACTGGTTCTTTTACTCCAGAAGAATTGGAAGGGTTTTTAAACTCGCTTCCTGTAGATTTTACTTTTGTTGGTAAAGATGATAAAGTGAAATATTTCTCAGAAGGACGCGATAGAGTTTTTCCACGAAGCAAAGCTATAATTGGAAGACTTGTGCAATATTGCCATCCTCCTTCAAGCGTTCACATTGTTGACCAAATTTTGGAAGATTTCAAATCGGGTGCACAAGACAAAGCAAATTTTTGGATTCCGATGGGAGATAAATTTGTTCACATAGCATACTTTGCGGTTAAAGATAAAAATGGAGATTATCTTGGAACTGTTGAAATGAGCCACGATATTAGTGAGTATCGCAAATTAGAAGGCGAAAGAAGAATTTTAAATTACGAGGATTAATATGTCGGATATAAAAAATATAATTAAAACAGAAATAACACCGCAAACAATGGTTATTGATATGTTAGAAAATTATCCAGAGTTAGAGGATAAGTTAATTGAAATTTCTCCAATATTTGAAAAATTAAAAAATCCAATTTTGCGAAAAACAGTAGCAAAGGTTGCAACACTTAAACAAGCTGCAACTATTGGAAATGTTCCTATTGCCGATTTAATTAGCCAACTACGCGAAGCAGCAGGTATGGATAGCATTAATGTGGAGGCTGATGATTCAGGAAAACAAAGCAAACCAGATTGGGTGAATAAAGAAAAAGTAAAAATGGAATACGATGCATTCATCGATTTGGAAAATGGAATTCATCCTGCAGGTAGAGTAACAAAGGAAATTCACGATATTAATGGTGATGAATTATATTTGCTATCAACTCCGTTTGTTCCTGCCCCACTAATTCAGATGGTTGAAGAAAAAGGCTACGAAGTTTACATTGATGATTTGGGAAATCAAATGTTTGATACATATATTAAGCGAAAAAATTAAAAGACTCAGACACAAGGCGTGCAAAAATTGTACGCCGTACTTCTGTCCAATTTATTTTAATAAAATCATTTTCATACTTTTACTAAATGCGTCGCTTTGTAATCTATAAAAGTAAACGCCTGATGAAAATTTACTACTACCTTCACCGCCTACAAAAACTGTAACTTTGTAAGTTCCTGCTTCTTGCGGTTCATTTACTAGCGTTTTAACTTCACGCCCAAGCATATCGTATATTTTTAATACTACATTTGCAGTGGAGTTAATTGGTAGCGAGTATTCTATTGTTGTTGTTGGGTTAAATGGATTTGGATAGTTTTGATTTAGCGTATAGCTATCTGGAATATCAGTAAAAACTATTTTGCTTGTGGAAACTAAACTTTCTGAAGTTTTTATTTGTTGAGATGTATCGTCAGAATAGGTATAAGCTGTAACACCAAAATAATATATTCCGCTCTTTGATAATTGGTTCTCTTCTAAATAACTTTTTGCAATATTAAATTCATATTTTAATCCCGAGTCAGTTCCAAACTGAACATCTAGCAAAGTCTTCTCGCCAGTTTCTGGATTAAACACCATTTGTGAAATTGTTTTAACTCCATCAACTTTATCAAATACTGCAATTAGCTTTCCACCACTAGTTCTCTTTTGATTTGACTGAAACTGATATAAATTGTAGCCTTGAAATTTTAATCCCTCCTCGTTAAAATTTTCTATACTTGCTGTTTTTTTCCAGGTAATTGTTACATTTCCGTTCTTTTCATTTGTGTAACTAATAACATTATTTGGTTTAGGAGCGTTATTTTCCATTAAAAAATCGATGTAGCTTTCTTTAATAATTTTATCTGCTTCTCTTAGCTTTGTTATTGCATTTATGTTATTTGAACCAAAAGCACCTAATTGAGCTACAACAACTTCTTGTGTGTCTCCAACTTCCATATTGAACGGTCCTGAAGCCATTACCTGCCTAACATCTTGAGGCAAAAACATTTGTGAATAGAGCCACCCCGTACCTGTAACAGGATCTCCGGCTAAAGCAAACATTGTGGTATCGCCAGTATTTATATCTACAAAAGGCTCCCCACTTTCGTGCATTTTACCTTGCATAAGATTATAAAATTCTAATGAACCTTTATATTTCCCCAAATCTGGGTCATTATATATAGGTCCATTTTTGCCAAGTATTGGGTGAGTAGAAACTTTTAAGTTTCTGTAATTCTCTCTATATTTTCTACTAACAATTGCTGTTTTACCAACTGCTGGAATTATTGGACCTTGTAATAAATCAAATCCTATAGCTGGTGGAGTTAAACCATAAGCAGCATCCTCGGGTTTACCATTAAATGCATACATTAAAGATAAAGTTGAGTCGTATCCAACAAAATCATCTATGGCATCACCAATATCTTCATCTGCCCAATAAGCAAAGTACATATCTGTAAACTTTGTATTGCTCTTGTTAATAAGTTTATACGTTTTGAATAAAGTGTTGCTTAAAGCACCATCAATGTTATATCCCCAAACTGTGCATTGCAATTCAACCCCCATAGGCAAAGAGCCATAAAGTGATTTAGAGGTAGTTGAATCTAAATCATTTGCAACAAACCACAATGTTTGATCGGCATTTTGCACACCAGGTATATCAATTTTAGGATTGTATAAATTATCTCCATCAATATCATTAAATGGTGCACCCTTTTCTGCTGGCCATTCATCCCAATCTTTTTTGTATTGTTCTCGTATTTTAGCTTTGCTTATCTTTAACCTTTGTGCCTCAAGTTCAACATCTTGCTCCGATAATAAAGTTGTAACACGATAAACTCTATTTTTCTCATCATTTGGGTCTTCGGCAGTTCCATCATTCTTTATTGCCCCTGGTAATAATCCCGAACTATAAGTTGAGCCTCCAACTCTAATTTCTCCATTAACTTTGGCACCCCAAATAAATCCAGATTTATAAATAGCCGTAATATTTGAGTCTTTAGGAAAAAAAAATCCACTGCTCCCAAAGGGTTCCTTTTCTGCTTCTCCGTTGTTGTATATACAAGTATAAATATTATTGACATTAAAAAGAGAATAATTAGGAATAAAATTTTCTTTTAATAGGACATGTTCTTTCTTTTTTGCAAGTAGTAAGTTGGAAATTAATAGAATTGTAATTATAAATAGTAATTTTTTCATACTACACCCACGCTATAATAATTTTTTTTGTAAGGTACAAAATAATAAATAGTTCTTCAACCCAAATTCAGCATTAGAAAAGCAAAATATGAGTGAACAAACTAACAGAGCAATATTTTTTTTGAGAAAATTTGGGGTAACTTCAGTCGTCCTATGCCTACGGCATCCCTTCGGGACGGGCTCCTTACGTTACCCCAAATTTTCTATTAGTGTTATTATTTTATTAAATTAATATGACATTTTTAAAGAGTTATAACAGCATTAGAAAAGCACAAATGCTGAATCGCTCAAGCTGGAGTAAGGG
>CAMZLW010000159.1 GCA_947311785.1 uncultured Ignavibacteriales bacterium
ACTATAAAACTCAAGCCTACAAAGGGCTTGACACTTGCCGTGCTGTTTTCGGACTGATATTATTGCCTTCGGTGAACTACTGAAGTTTTATCCTTGAATTACTGATTTCCAATATCTCTTTTTCATAATTCCCTTAACAATAGTATATTTGTAGGTTGTAATTTAGGTGATATTTAGATAACCTATAATTTAAAAGATAGCTGTTTCTTAATAAAAAGTAGTAATTGATAAGTGGAAGAAAACAAAGACATAATAGAAGTTAAAGATGTTATTCAAGTAGATAATGAATTGCTAGATAACATTTCAGATTTAGTTAAAGAAAAATCTTCTTCTACTATATTAACACTTTTTGCCGATATACACCCTGCTGATATCGCTGAAATAATAAATCACTCTTCCACCGTAAATGCAAAGTACCTTTTTGAACTTCTCGATACTGAAACTGCTAGCGAAGTAATTACAGATATTGATGAGAACTTAAGAGAAAAAATTCTTACTGATATTGATACAGAAAAAATTTCTGACATTATTGATGAACTTGAAACTGATGATGCAACAGATATAGTAAGCGATTTACCAGAAGATGTTGCTAACAAAATTCTTGAGGAAATGGATGCAGAAGATTCTGATGATGTAAAAGAACTTCTAAAATATGACGAAGAGACTGCGGGTGGTATTATGAGCAGCGACTTTGTTGCTGTTGAAGATTATGAAACTATCCGTGCTGCAATTAGAGAGGTTAGAAATAACGCAGAAAACTTCGATCAAATATATCACATATATGTATTGAACAACGAGGAAGTTCTTGTTGGAATTGTTTCGCTAAAATCACTTTTAACAAATTCGCTACGTACAAAAATTACTGCCGTAATGGAGGAAGACCTTATTTACGTTACCCCAGATGTGGATCAGGAAGAAGTTGCAAACCTAATGAAAAAGTATGACCTTGTTGCAATTCCGGTAGTTGATAAAAATAAAGTTATGCTTGGTCGTATTACAATTGATGATATTGTTGATATTATTCAAGACGAAGCTGATGAAGATATTCAAAAAATGGCTGGTCTTTCGGAAGAACAAGAATCGAGTGATTCTATTTTCAGAATTTCACGAATTAGATTGCCATGGCTACTAATAGCATTGGTAATTGAACTTTTTGGAGTTTTTGTATTATCTAAATATCAATATGTTCTTGAGCAAATTACAATTGCGGCTTTCTTCTTCCCTGTTGTTATGGCAATGGGCGGAAGCTCGGGCAACCAAGCGGCTATTGTTATGGTGAAAGGATTAACCAGTAGCCAGTTGTGGCTAAAAGAATCTTTACGAAAGTTATTTAAAGAACTTTTGGTAGCACTATTAAACGGAATTGTAATATCTGTAATTCTTTTTCTTACCACATTTTTATTTTTTGAAAATATTTATTTTTTAACCGTTCTATCTTTTTCACTTTTTACCATCATTATTTTTGCTACTATGCTTGGAGCCTCAATTCCAATTATATTAAAAAAAATGAATATTGACCCCGCTGTTGCTACAGGTCCTTTTGTTTCAACCATGAACGATATTATTGGACTTTTGATTTATATGACATTTATAACTCTTCTTATTATCAACTAATGAACTCGCTTAAAAACTACTTCTTAAATCTATATGCAATTGATTTACTAATGATTTCTTTTGCTACTTTATTAACACTAATTAATTTAGTTTTTTTTAATAAAGTAGAACAGTGGGCAATTCATATTTTCTTAAATTCCATTTTTACAATTTTTATTTTATTTATTGCTTACAAAGATGCAACAACTGAAAATATATTTTTGAAGTATTTTCACTATTGGTATATACTTCCAGCAATTTTTATGTCGTTTAAAGAAATATATTTTATGATTAAACCTATTGCTGGTGTTGATTGCGACCAATATTTAATTGCAATTGATAAGTTTATTTTTGGCGTAAATCCTACGCAGTTTTTGTATCAATATTCTAATCCAATTATAACAGAAATCTTACAACTTGCCTATGCCTCTTTTTTTATTATGCCTTTAGTTCTCTTGCTTGAACTTCAAATAAGAAAGCAAATACTCAATTTTAAGTTTGTTGCATTTTCACTAGTTCTAGGTTTTATACTTTCCTATATTGGCTATTTCATTGTGCCTGCAATAGGTCCGAGGTTTACTTTGCACAATTTTGAAATGACAAATATAGAGCTACCTGGTCTGTGGCTCACAAATTACCTTCGGGAATTTATTAACGCTGGCGAAGCAATTCCTACTGGCACACTAAACCCAATTGAGGTTGTTCAACGCGATGTATTCCCCAGTGGGCATACGCAAATGACTCTTGTTACCATATACTTAGCACATAAATTGAGAGCAAGATTTCGCTTTGTTATTTATCCTATTGGAACTCTTTTAATTTTTGCAACTGTATATTTACGTTACCATTATGTTGTAGATTTAATTGGTGGATTACTCTTTATGACATTAACAATATATTTAGCTAAACTTTTATTTAATTGGTGGAACAAAATTTCTGGAAAAGAAACATTTGAGTATCCACAAACAATTAGAACGGAAATTAAATTATGAATAAGCAAAAACAAGTTAGAAGGATATTTGATTCCATCTCTTACAGATACGATTTTTTGAATCATTTATTAAGTGGTGGTATCGATTTTTACTGGAGAAAAAAAGCCCTTAAACTTAGTGATATTAATAATAATACTATTCTCTTGGATGTTGCTTGTGGTACTGGTGATTTTGCAATTGCCGCAAAAAAAATGGGAGTAAAAAAAATTATTGGTGCAGATTTGTCATTGAATATGCTAAAACTTTTTAACAAAAAATCCGATTGGAGCAAAGGCAATCTTGTTGAAACTGTTGCTGAAAAAATACCCTTCAAAGATAATTCATTTACAAACATCACAGTAGCATTTGGAGTTAGAAATTTTTACGATATCCTTGAAGGCTTTAATTCGTTTCATCGTATATTAAAAAAGAATGGTAAAGCTACTGTTCTAGAATTTAGGTTACCTTCTAATAAAATTGTAAAAACCTTCTATTTATTTTACTTTAAGAATATACTTCCATTTGTGGGTAATTTAATTTCAAAAGATAAAGAGGCATACACATACTTGCCCGAATCTGTGGACGAATTTGATGCAAAAGTGGATTTAAAAAAGCTACTACTTGAAGCTGGATTTTCAAATGTGGTTGTAAAACAAGCTACATTTGGTATTGTTCAAATAGCAGTTGCCGAAAAATAGAATTTAGTATTTTGGTCTTGGATTGTTTTTAACAACTCTAATAATATTTCTATACTTTTGAAAGAATGGAATTTTAATTCCAAAATTATATCCAACAACCTGTACTTGATAACTACTTCCACTTCGTAACTTAACCCCTACCAAGTTTGCATTTCTTTTACTGTGAAAATAATTATCTCTATTTTCAAAAATTTCATTTTTAGTGTACACTAAAAAATATACTTCCCCACTCTCAATAGTCTTTTTTTCAATTAGAGAAATATTGATATTAATTGTTTTTTCAGTAACAAATTTTTCAAAAATTAATAGAGCAAAACCAATAATAATAAAAGTTATAAAAACACCGAAAAGTAGTTTAAGAAATTCGAACATAATAATTATTTTTGCTTGAAGAAATTATCAAACAAACTAACTAAATCGTTTCTAAAATCGTCAACATCTATTTGTTCATCACCAACATGTAATATTGCCCCACCTTTATCGCATAATTCCAATTTAAAATAACTTGTAGCTGAAGTAATATCCTTACAAATTTTAGCATAAGGGTGTCGTGATACTTTTCTAAGTAATCGCCTCATAGTTTCGGAAGTTTCTAGGGGTGAGCTCTTAACCCAAGGTTGCAGATGTACAACTGTGGAAGCAAAAGTAAATAAATTATCTCCACTATACTCATTGGCTAACCTATCATTATCTCTGGTTAACTTTTCGTATAAATTTCTTGGGCATTTAAATTCATGAAATGTTGACATAATGTACCTCCTAAGTTAGTTGAATTATATCTTTAGTAACATTAATATTAATCCGATATAAATTATATGAAAAATAAGACCGTTATTCCGTAACCTCACAAAGCGAAACGGAATCTATGCTTTTGAGGAAAATTCCCAGCAAAACCATTTGGGATTGACATCTAGGTTTTATGACGGTTTAATACCACCACGTAAATAAAATAAAACCCCAAAAAGCAATTGGATTGTAACTTACTAAATAGATTTGATTTTACAAAATTCTTATTCTTCCTTCATATTATATTTTTTTCTTGCATGTGGATCTAGATGTAGCTTTCGCATTCTAATTGACTTAGGTGTAATTTCAATTAGTTCATCTTCTTTAATATATTCAAGAGATTCTTCAAGTGTAAATTTAAGTGCTGGAACAATTTTAGCTGCTTTATCGGAACCAGAAGCTCTCATATTTGTTAATTTTTTCTCTCTTGTAAGATGAACTTCAATATCATTACCTTTGTTATACTCACCAATAACTTGACCTTGGTAAACTACCTCGCCAGGCTCAACAAAGAATTTGCCTCTATCTTGTAATGAGTTAATAGCATATGCTGTAGTGGTGCCTTGGTGCATTGCAATAAGCACTCCACTTTGTCTTTGGTTGATAGAGCCTTTAAAGAATTCGTATTGATAAAAACGATGGTGCATCATACCTTCACCAGAAGTGGCAGTTAAAATTCTGTTTCGTAACCCCATTAAACCACGAGCAGGAATATGGAACTCCAATTTTGTTAGCGAGCCTTTAGGTTCCATTTTTATCATTTCACCTTTTTTGGCTGTAACAATTTCAATTACTTTTCCTGATAGTTCATTAGGCACGTCAACTACAAGAGTTTCAATTGGTTCAGCTTTTTTTCCATCAATTTCTTTATAAATAACCTTAGGTGCACCAACAGCAAACTCATAACCTTCACGACGCATATTTTCCATTAAAACAGAAAGATGCAAAATTCCTCTGCCCGAAACTTTATAAGTATCAGGGGAACCAGTATCCTCAACATGCAAGGCAACATTTTGCTCCAGTTCTTTATAAAGCCTATCGTGAAGATGACGCGATGTTACATACTTTCCTTCCTTGCCATGAAAAGGTGATGTATTAATTGTAAAGTTTAAGCTCATTGTTGGCTCATCAATTGCGATAATTGGCATTGGCTCTGGATTTTCTCCACCAGCAATTGTATCGCCAATATCGATACCCTCAACACCAACTAATGCACAGATATCGCCAGTTTGCACTTCTTCAACTTCAACTCTTCCAAGTCCTTCAAAAACATATAATTGCTTAAGCACAGTTTTTTGAATTGATCCATCACGCTTAATAATGCTTAATGGCTCATTTTTTTTAAGTGTTCCTCTAAATACTCTTCCAATTCCTATACGTCCAACATAGTCGTTATAATCAAGCGTAGTAACTTGCATTTGCGAATCACCCTCTAACATTTTAGGTTCGGGAATTGCTTCAACTATTGCTTCAAGAAGTGGAGTTAAGTCTTTTTGTTCGTTAGCTAATTCTTTTGTTGCCCAACCATCTCTTCCACTAGCATAAACATAGGTAAAATCTAATTGTTCTTCATCTGCATCAAGATCAATAAATAAATCGTAAACTTCATCTAATACTTCTTCAGGACGGTTATCTGGTCTATCAATTTTGTTTATAACAATAATTGGTTTTAAATGTAAAGCAAGAGCCTTCTCAAGTACAAATCTTGTTTGTGGCATTGGACCTTCAAAAGAATCGACAAGAAGCAAAACACCATCTGCCATTTTAAGAACTCGTTCAACTTCCCCACCAAAATCGGCATGTCCAGGTGTATCTACAAGATTAATTTTATAATCTAAATATGGAATACTAATATTTTTTGAGAGAATTGTAATTCCACGTTCTCGCTCAATATCATTTGAATCGAGAAAACGTTCTTGCACAACTTGGTTATTTCTGAATACTTTACTCTGCTTTAACAATTCGTCAACTAATGTTGTTTTACCATGATCTACATGGGCAATTATTGCAATGTTTCTAATTTTTTTCAATTTAACTCCTAATAAAAAACCTCACTTTTGTGAGGTTTAAATACACTATCTTTTAAGGGTGCAAAAATAACTATTTTTGTCCTATTTTCCTATCAGTTTTTTCAACTTTTAGAGTTTCCAACTAATTCCCATACCAGATTCAAATCCAGTTAAATTATATGGAATACTTGGATTGATTAGATGAGAATTATACAATACCGATAGTTCAAGGTCTATACTATTGCTTAAAGCGATGGTAACACCACCACCCATTTGAAAATTCATATGTGTTTCTCTTTCATCAACTTTTTTTTCTTCTATTTTGTAAATGAGCCTAATAATATTAATTCCAGATAAAACAGTAACAAAGGGCTTAATATCTCCAGCTAAAAAATAACGTCTTCCACCAATTTGAAATGCCCACATAGATAATTTTGGCGATTCTGTAAGTGCTGAACCAGATTTTAATCTATATCTATTGTACCCAGTTTGAAATTTAACACCCCATTTGCTATTATACTCCCAACCATATCCTAAGTATATTCCTCCACCAGTATCCCAATTTTTTGCAAATACTCCAATAGGCTTAACTGCACTTACATTTAATGAAACTATAGTTTTAACTACATGATTATTTTGAGCAAAAAGACTTGGTACTAATAACAGAAATAGTATGTAAATAGTTCTCTTCATTTATTCTCCAATAAAATGATACTTCTTAAAATGCATATCCAATAAATAATCTTTGTTCGTTACTTTTATAATTGATATCATCGTAATGCTTATGATCGCTATATTTTCCAACTCTGTGATATAGTAAATATTCTAGACCAACAAACCAGTTTTGATAAACTCTAACTCTAAGTTTAGGTGCAAGCATACCTATCAATTCATCACCAGGTGCACCATCCCAAGTATGAATCCACCATAAATCGTATCCAATATAGAGTGAACCAAATGAGAATCGTAAAATTGTTTCAGCTTTTACTAATGCTCCAGGACCCATATTGTAAACTCTAGCAGAATCTAGAAAATCAACATCGTTGTCTCGTGCATATTCTGAGTTTGCACCACCCATAAATATTGCACCTAAGTTTAAGGTTCCAATAAAGTGGAAATCTCTTTTAAACTTACTTCTGAAGCCAATTCCTAAGCCAGCACCTGTAGCCCCAACTTGATAAGCATTGTTATCTATATAATCGAAGTATCCAAAAACTCCATACAAAAATTTACTTTTGTTTCTATATTTAATCACATTTCCTGCAAAAATATTATACAGACTTAGCTGACCAAACAGAGGCTGATTCTTAAAATTTAAGGCAGCTTTAAATCGGAAAAAATCGAATGGTTTAATTTTGGAACTCTTAAACAATCTACCATAGGCAAAATCTAAAGTTAATACTGGGCTATTATTCCCTTTGCTTTCAATATTAGTTCCATCTGCAACATTGTTGGCACCAAAAGCAACTTCACCAAGGAAGTGTTCTTTTTTGTAAAAATAGACATTTGTAACACGCGATGTTCTGCCAGAGATTAAACGGTTAAATAAGCGAGCAGGATTGATAACACCCACACCAAGTTCCCTCCAAAACCGTTCTGCACCAACAGAACTTTCATCAACAATTAAACTTGAAATTCTATAAAGAGTTTCACCAATTAACGAACCACCATAAGCAGTCATAATTTGATCGTTCCAAGCAGGTGGCTCATTTTCCATAAAAAATTCCCACTGCCAACTTCCTATTGTTGCAACACCTAACGATACCCAATAATTATAACCACTTGAACGTGCAAAGTTATAATACATTGTTCCTTGTATGGGATGCCCAAGCATGTTTGTAGGAAATCCATCTGCATCTGTTGACCACCCACGCTCAAAATTATGTGCAATAGTTGAAGCACCTATTTTTGCAAACTCGGAACCAGTAGCAAAGTTAAATCCACCCATAAGTAAATTTTGAGCAAAAGATTCAATCACAGGAACCCAAAGAGGTTTTTGAGGATTATACTTTTGCCATCTACCAGGTGCTTGAGTGTTGGAATTTTGCATCAAAGAATCGGCATTTGTAGAATATAGGAATTGCCCAAGTAGAGTTTGATTTACTAGTAAAACAACAGAAAAAAGCAGAAAAAATTTTCTCATTAATTATCCTTTTTAATTACCAATAACAAGATAATAAAAATGGATAAGATGACAAAAAAGGATTGCAATGCAGTCTTTTTAAAGTATTACTCATAATTAGTTTTCTGAGTTATTAAGCAACAGTAATAAATCGAAAAAAAATTGTTTCTATTTATTACTGAGAATGACTTCTGGGGTTATGCAGAACCTTCTTTAATGAATTTGAAATTTTCTATTTAGCTTGAATAATTGGGACAATAATTTTTACTTTTGACCGCACAGGCTTGCTGGCTAAAATACCAGGTTCAAATTTTGTTTGTAACAAAGCAACTTCAACTGCAATATCGCAACCATATCCAAGTTTTTTAAGCACTTTTGTATCTCTCACGTTGCCATAAATATCTACAACTGCTTCAACTATTATTTCGCCCTCAAGTCCTTTACGCTTAACAATGGATGG
This sequence comes from uncultured Ignavibacteriales bacterium, assembly GCA_947311785.1. Taxonomy (GTDB): domain Bacteria; phylum Bacteroidota; class Ignavibacteria; order Ignavibacteriales; family Melioribacteraceae; genus 1-14-2-50-31-20. Next base: position 8,640 of record CAMZLW010000159.1, read on the forward strand.
CATTACGAAGTTATCTAGAATTCCTTTAATTCCCTCTTTGGGCTTGGCACAAATATCTATATCGCAATCAAAATTTTTAATTTGAGTTTCGGTTTTTAGTGTTTCACTTCTGTTATTTTTTGCAACTTTATTTTTTACAATTATGTTATTATTTTCATCTAAAGTATTAACACTTAAATTATTTGACACAACTGTTAAATCTTTTTTCTTTTCACTTTTTGGTGATGGAGTAGCATATAATATTTTACCATTAAGCATAAACGGAATTTTAAACAGCAATTTACTTTTAACTTGTACTCCATCCTTTTCGCCTGGTAAAAAACGAGATGCTTTTACAGCATCAATTGCTGCTTCTTTGGTTCCAAGTCCTAAATCGTTAAGAACTGTTATTTTTTCAACAATACCTCGTTCATCAATTATTGCAATAATGGTAACAAACCCTTCAAGTCCGTATAGTTTAGCATGTTTGGGATATACAAGATGCTTAATTATTTCATTCATTCCTCCAACAGGCTTCGGACAAATATCGGCACCTTCGCAAAGAAACAAATCTTCGTTATCTTTTATTCTATCTTGAGTATTTGCATATTTATAAGCCTCAAGTGGAGCAACATAAAAAGGGTCATTATCAATTTTTACTTCCTTAATTAACACTCCATTTTCATAGCTTAAAATTGATTGCAATGCTCCATTTTCGTAGTATGTTTTTGTAAGTCCGTCGCGAACACCATGTTTAGTTGAAATCTCTTGCTTCATCAATCCAGAATCGTAAAACTCTTTTGATAATCCGTTTAGTTTACCGTTACTATAATTTTTTTCTGCTTTAAGATTTCCATTTTCGTGATACCAATAGCTTTTGCCATCTAATATATCGTTAACAAAAAACAACACTCCATCAACTTCACCACTTGAATAATATGTGTAAACAAATCCACTTTGCGAAAATAAGGGTGTTGAAATGAGAATAAGAAATAGGAGAAATATGGTTTTCATAATTTGGTATTAACGAGTTTTTCTTCAAATATATTTTTTAATTGATGTGCAATATAGTTAGAAAGGTTTAAATATTCATTTTATAGGCAGAAGCCCTTACAATTTTGGGTTGAATCTTTCCTAAGATAATATTTTGAGGAAGTTATCTGACAAGCCATCCTATACTAGAAAATCCATAAAGAGTATGTGTTAGAATAACTGTTAAGTTCTAATAATATCAGTTTTTTAGGAATGTATTGTTCATTCAAATTTGTTTTTATTGTGTAAGTACAATAGAATTATTTATAAACTATCTTTTCTAAAAAATATTTCCCTTATTAAAACGATAAACTGCATAGGAATTAAAGATAACTGAAATTGCTATTAGAATAATTAGATTCAAATAAATTGCAGATAACTCTGCTTGCCGCCACATAATTTGTTGAAATGCTTCAACCGACCAATAAGTAAGCGTAAACTTTGCAACTACTTGTAACCAATCGGGGAATAAGAAAGTTGGAAACCACGAGCCACCTACTGCCGACATAATAAGTATTAGTAAAGTTGCAACACCATTTGCCTGACTTATTGATGTAGCGTGAGCCGTAATAATCATTCCAAACGAAACTGCTGCCGATGCCGATATAACAATTACAACAATCAAGTTTAAGAAGTTTGAGAAAATATCCACATCAAAAATTGCCCACGAAAAAACGAACAAAACCATTAATTGAATAATTCCTAAAGCCATTGAGAAATAATATTTTGACAACAATATTTCAGTGCGTGTAACTGGCATACAGAGTAGCCGTTTTAGAGTTCCCTCTTGCTTCTCTTCAAACAGAGATGTTGCAATTGCAGTTAACGTAAATAGCAAAAACATAATTGCCCATCCGCCAACAATACGTGTTACTTGTGGATTTTTTAAATTAGCACCAACTAATTGAACACTATCAAATTTAATTAAGTTCTCAATAAAGGAGCCTGATGAAGAATCGGAAGTTTCTTCGCTGGAAAGACCAGAGGATATTTGTGAACTTGTAAAATTAAGAATTGAATCTTTAGGAACTCCAAAATAAGAACTAACAATATCAGCCATTTCATTTCTAAAGCCTTCCCCATCTTCATCGCCTAAAAACTCATTTGCTTGGCGTGTTAAAAGTGCAGGAAAGATTTGTGGCAACTGAGTAAATATTGTTTGCTGAATTCCGCCTTGTATTATTGCCGATTCAATTTCATTTCTTGGATCGTAATAAAATTTTATATTCATTGCTATGGAGGTATCGGATAAGAAATCACTCGGAAAGACTACTGCGGCTGGATGCTTACCAGCTTTAATATATTCAATAGCTTTCTCTTCAGTAAACTCGGCAATAGAATCTGTTTCCTCAATACGATATTTTTTCACAAGCCTAATGCTACTTGACGAATCCAATTTTTCTTCAATAATTTTTGCAATCTCGGAATTGCTCTTGTTCACAAATATTACATTTGCTTTACCTCTTGAACTGCCACCCCCGCCAAATATATTTCCAAAAATAATTATTAAAACCGCTGGAACTAGAAATGTGAGAAGCACAGCAGTTTTATCATTAACAAAACGTGTAAAATCTTTTTTAATTAGTTCAAATATATTTTTCAATCGCGTATCCTCCTACCAGTTAGATGCAAGAATACATCCTCCAACGATGCTCTGCTAATCTCTATTAAATCGGATGGCAATCCAATTTCTTCAAAATATTTATAGAGTTGCGAATACTTTTGGAAGTCCTTGTTTGGTATTAATTCGTATTTAAAATCGAACTCATTGATTGTTGAAATTTTTGTTAGTTTTTCATAAAGTTCAATACTTTCGGGGGTTTTATGAATTTTCAATGTTTCTTTACTATCCAACTTATTTAGTAAATCCATTAACGAACCAGATGCAATAATTTGTCCACCATCTATTATTGCAAGTCTGTTACACAATCTTTCAGCTTCTTCCATATAATGAGTTGTATAAATAATTGTGATACCTTGCTGGTTTAACTCTTGTAACATTTCAAAAATTGCGTTTCGCGATTGTGGGTCAACACCAACAGTAGGCTCATCACAAAGTAATATTTCTGGATTGTGTAAAATGGATATTGCAAGATTTAAACGCCGTTTCATTCCTCCAGAAAATTCTTTAACTGCACTACTCTTTCTATCGGTAAGCTGAACCAACTCTAAAGTTTTATCAATATTTTTGTTTAGCTCTTTTTTTGAAAGATTAAAAAGTGAGCCAAATATTTTTAAGTTCTTGTATGCGGATAGTTCTTGATAGAGTGCAATCTCTTGTGGAACATATCCAATTTTATATCTAATATTTTTATCGCCATATTTTATAGCATTATTGTTTAGTAAAATTTCTCCGCTATCAGATTTTAGAAATCCAATAATGTGATTCATTAATGTTGTTTTGCCAGCACCGTTGGGTCCAAGAAGTCCGAAAAATTCACCAGAATTTATTTCTAGTGAAACATTATCTAAAGCAATAATTTCGTTGAAGCTTTTTGATAGGTTAGTAATTTTTAACATAGCACCATTGTTTAATTTATGTTTAATGCAAAATATAATTTTATAGTATATTTGCCAAGTTGATATTAGAGATTTGAGATTATAAGACTATGAGACACAAGATATCAGATTTTTCTAGTCTATATTTTAATCTATTTTCTTTTAAAATAACTATTATTTAATGCTCTATTTTTAAACAATGTCATTCCTAAATGAATCTTTCCTATAAGCATAGATTCCGTTACGCCTTGAGGGATTACGGAATGACAGTAATTTGTCTATTTTAATATCGGTATCAAAAGACACCCGCTTAAAACATGTGGGAATAACAAGAGCGAATTTTATTTCTAACAAATACATATATGCAAAAGACGTTACAAAACATATTTGGTTTCAAAACTTTCCGCGAAGGACAGGAAGAAATTATTCAATCGATAATTAATGGAAATAATGTTCTTGCGGTTCTCCCCACTGGTGGTGGCAAATCTCTTTGCTACCAAATTCCAGCATTACTTGGTGAAACTTTTTCAATTGTTGTTTCCCCCTTAATAGCATTGATGAAAGACCAGGTTGACAGCTTAAACAAAAACGAAATAATTTCTGCATATATAAATAGCACAATGGATTTTAGAGAAGTTGAACAAGTTATTAGTGATATAGAAAATGACAAAATAAAGTTACTCTACATTTCTCCAGAAAGACTTGAAAATATTCAGTTTGTAGAACGTATTAAAAATCTAAATCCAAAATATATTTTTGTTGATGAAGCTCACTGCATTAGCGAATGGGGACACAACTTTAGACCAAGCTACCGTAGGATAAGAGAGTTTGCAGATAAAATTGGCAACAATAATATTTCGGCATTTACCGCAACTGCAGTGCCAGAAGTCCGTAGGGATATAGTTGAGCATTTTGGTTTTAATAATCCACGAGTATTTATAAAAGGATTTGAACGAAGCAATCTAAAGTTAAATGTAATACGCACTACTCAAAAGAAAGAGAAAGTTCTTGAGTTAGTTTCAAACAGTAGATTGCCTGCTGTTATTTATACATCCACTCGCAAGGCTACTGAAGAGTTAGCGGAGTATTTAAATTTCAACAATCATAATGCCACCTATTACCACGCTGGACTTAGGGCAGAGCAGCGCAGAATGATTCAAGACGATTTTATGAACGATCGTGTAAAAATAATATGTGCCACAAATGCTTTTGGAATGGGCGTTGACAAATCGGATATTCGCTTATTAATACACTACAATATTCCAGCATCGCTCGAAAATTACTATCAAGAAATTGGACGAGCGGGGCGTGATGGGAAAATGGCAAAAATATATTTACTCTACGAAGATAGAGATTATCACATTCAAGAGTATTTTATTAACAACGGATATCCAACAATAGATGAGATTAAAACTGTTTATAACTCAATTTGTAACGCAGCAAAAATTGCAGTTGGAAGTATTTTTGCAAGACGAATATTTATTGATAAACAAATAATTCAGTTACTATCTAACAACAAAATTAATCAAACAAAGTTGAACTCGGCACTAAAGGTGTTGGATGAAAACAATTTATTTGAATTTTCATCCAGCAAAATTAGTTTTTCTTTTGTAAAAATACTTTTTGAAAAAGAGCAACTTAGAACCTTTATAAAAAAGTTTGCACAAAGTTTAAATAGAGAGCTTTTACTTTTTCTAATAAGAGAATTTGGGGATTCTCTCTTTTCACAAAAGAAAAAAATTGACATCAAGTTTCTTGCAAGTAAGTTATCATATCCTCCAAACGAAATTACAGAGGCTCTAACCAGACTTACCAATGCTGGGATTATTGAGTTTTCAGTGCCAACTGATAAGCCCTCAATTAGAGTAATTGGAGAAAGAATTGCACCAAATAAATTGATGATAAATGTTGAACATTTTTATTCACTAAAAGAGAGTGCAAAATTAAAATTAGATTTGATGCGAAACTTTGCTTTTACTGATGGTTGTAGGTTCAAATCAATCCTAAATTATTTTGGCGAAGAATTACCAGACTACACTTGTGGCAAATGCGATAACTGCACTAACAAAGCACACCAGAAGAAACCACAGCTTGAATACCTTGAAGAGATTATAGTTGAGACAATTCATAAAGCAAGCAACAGAGTTAGGACAAATGATTTAATTAAAATTCTACTTGGAAACGACAAACACGGAAACTTAAGAAACAATTCAAACTTTGGAGTTTGTAAACATTTCAAAAAAGATGAACTCTTAGATAGTCTCGATACCCTTATATCTAAAGGGTTAGCGAAAAAATTTGAGTCTCAATTAATTATTACTGATTTAGGAAAAGATATTTTTGCATTGCCAGATGACACTTTAACAGTTGTAGAATCAACCAATGATGCCTCATACAATTTACAACTTAACCTTTTTAACAAACTAAAAGAACTGCGAAAAAGAATTGCGAAAAAGTTTTCACAGCCAGAAGAAATAATTTGTAACGATATTATTTTAAGAGAAATAGCAAAAGAGTTACCAAGTTCGCCAAGTAAACTACTTTCAATTTCAAATTTTAACCAATGGATGTTCAACAAAATTGGGGAAGATATTCTTGAGATAATTTTGGAGTATAAGTTGCAGAACAGAAAATTATTTGAGAAAAAAGCAGAGACAAAACTTCCAGAAAATCTTATAAAAACTTATGACTTGCTTTTGCAAAAGCAATCGTTAGAAAATATTGCTTCACTTTCAAAACTTCCAGAGGCAGTAGTATCAATGCAAATAGAGTCGTTGTTTGAATATTATCCTAAATTAGATATTAGTTCATTAATTAAAAAACATGAAATTGAATTGATTAAAAAAGAAATAAAAAATGGTGAAGATGAAATTAAAAAACTAAAAGATAAGCTCCCCTCTTTTATCACTTACGGAAAAATAAGAGTCGTCTTGGCTAAGATAAACCATTTTTAAGCTATGTAATTTTATTATATTTGTCTTTCCAAATTTTAAAGACTGATGATGAAATTACTTATATCCCTTTTTCTGCTGTTTACCGTTACACTTTTTTCGCAAAATCAAATTAACCAAGCAAAACTGCGTTCTAATTATGCTCTAGAAAATAGCCGAAATATATTTAGGGCGAATCTGAATTCACAAATTGAAAAAACAATTTCTACACAACTCAATAGAGCATCCGAAAAGGCTTGGATATCTCTCTTTTGGGAAGTAGGATTGCAACTATATAAAACAGATAAGGTTTATACCGCAATAAAATTAGCATCAAATTATGCCCCAAGTGGAAGTATAAAATTCAAAAGAGCTATTGTTGAAGTAATAATAACCCTTTATCCAAATGATTTTGCTGAAACAGTTGACAAATTATATAGGACAACAACCGATCCAACACTCTATTCTTATTTAGTTCATTATTATTCTAATAAAAAATCATTTAGTAAAACTGAGTATATTACAGAAACAAAAAATAGATTTCCAAAATGGGAAAGAGTTCCGCAATTAAAATTCCTAATCTATAATTTAGAAGAGGACTCTACTTCAACTCCGCCATTAAAAGAGATCCTTTCAAACGTATTTATCGAGGGAAAAACTATCATCTATTCGTTACACAGAAAAGATAGAAGGTATCCAGGAATAACAATAATTAAAAAGCCAAATGGTGAATTTGTAAGGGATAATAAAGATTCAATACTTTATGTGAAACAACTTGCACTTTCGGCATCTAACTTACCTGGATATTTGAGTCAAGGTAATACTCCGCAAGGTATTTTTTCTGTTGTTGGGTTTTACAACTCCCCTACACCATCTATTGGACCAACTGCAGCAGTATTAACACGAATACCTTATGAAGTTCCTATAAAACTTTGGTATCATAAAACCGTTTCTAAATCGTATTGGGATATTAAAGATTACAGAAATCTTTTGCCAAATAGCTGGCAAGATTATTTGCCAATTTACGAATCTTTTTATGCAGGTAAAACTGGACGAAGAAAAATTGTAATGCACGGTTCTGTTGACGATTTATCGTTTTACGATACATTGCCCTACTTCCCTTTAACACCATCAAAAGGTTGCTTGACTACAACAGAAATTTGGTCGGATTCTACTGGAAAAAACATACGTAGCGACCAAGCAAAGTTGATGAATGCTTTTTTCTCTACCAAACAGTTAAAAGGATTTTTAATTGTAATAGATATTGATGATAAAAAAGAAGCGGTTACTATTGGGGAAGTACTCCCTTTTATCAAATGATAAAAGATGAATAACCTTTTACATTATTCTTTAAAGTTTTAAAAAGCTTACCTTGACATTTTGAATAATAATGAATAATATAACTTCAAATTTACTCAACAATAGGTACTATTATGAAAACGTTAACAATGAGGGTAGATGACTCTATCTATCAAATGATAAAAACTGCTGCAAATGGACAAAAAAGGAATATTTCAAATTTTATTGAATTTGCAACAATTCAATACTTATCATCAACTCAATATGTGACTGATAATGAAATGGCTGAAATTTTAAATGACAAGGTTTTAACTAAAAATTTGCAAAAGGGTTTTAGTGACTTAAAAAATGGAGACTACACAATTGTATAATTTTCAAATTGCTGAAGCCAAGACATTTGAAAAGCAAAAAAAAAGCATAGACCCTAAACTCTATTCAAAAATAAAAGACATAGTTTATCCTCAATTAAAATCAAATCCTTTTCACGGAACTAACATAAAAAAACTAAAGGGCAAATTTGAAGGATATTATAGGTATAGAGTGGGCAATTATAGACTCTTTTATTTAATTGAAAATGAAAAAACTATAATAATAGTAGTCAACTTAAAACATAGGCAAAACGCTTATGAATAACGGAAAGCTTCATTAAAATTGTTGGGCAAACTATTATGTTTTCTTTAACTCCTGCCAAATTAAAGCTGATGCACCAAGTATAGCAACATCACTTTCAGATAGCCCAGATTGAATTAGTTTAATTTTACCTTTATAAGAATGAAGAAGATTATTTTCCATACTTTTGCGTGTTGGAGCTAAGAGAAGTTCACCAGCTTGAGCTAGACCACCAAATATTACAATTGCTTGAGGACTTAAAATTGCCACAGCATCAGATAGTGCCTCCCCAAATAATTTGCCAGTATATTTAAAAGCACTAATTGCAACCTTATCTCCACTTTTTGCAGCGTCATAAATATCTTTTGCCGTAAGCTTATTAAATGAAATATCTCTCAATATACTTTCATCCCTCGATGTGGCAAGCATTTCAAAAACTGTTCTCTTAATTCCTGTTGCCGAAACGTATGTTTCTAAACAGCCTTTATTTCCACAAGCACACTTTCTTCCATCTTTAACAATATTTATATGCCCAAGCTCACCAGCAGCACCACTATGCCCATATAGCATTTTACCATCAATAACAATACCGCTACCAAGTCCAGTACCTAAAGTAATCTCAATAAAATTTTTCATTCCACGTGCTGAGCCAAATTCCATTTCGCCAACTGCTGCGGCATTAGCATCGTTAGTTAAAGCAAAAGGAATATCGTAATACTTTTTCATTGTAGATGCAACATCAACATAGCCCCAATTTAAATTAGGAGGATTTTCAATTAAGCCAGTATAATAATTTGCATCAGGTGCCCCCATTCCAATTCCAACTATTTTGTATTCGCTAGAGTAACCATCAAAAACTTTATTGAACTTTTCAAAAAGTCTTTCAAATAATTTTGTTGCTGGCTCAATAGCATTTGTAGGAATAGTACCTTTAAATATTAAATTTCCCATTTTATCAACTATTCCAAAAACGGTGTTTGTTCCACCAATATCAATTCCTAAGGCAACATCTTTCATCTAACTTCCCAATTTATTTTTTAATTTTCAAACATTCTATGAATTATACTTAAGAAAAACTACAAAAAAAAGGCTAACTCTACTTAGGTTAGCCTCCTTAATACTATTTGATATAAATTTTTAAGTTGTATAATCAATTATTTGTGAAAGTTTTCCTTTCATATCTTTTCGTTCAACAATAATATCAACAAAACCATGTTCTAAAAGAAACTCCGATTTTTGAAATCCTTCTGGCAAATCTCGTCCTATTGTTTCTTTTATAACTCTCGGACCAGCAAAGCCAATAAGTGCATTTGGTTCAGCAATATTAATATCGCCAAGCATAGCATAGCTTGCAGTAATACCGCCAGTTGTGGGGTCGGTAAGTATCGAAATAAATGGTAATTTTGCATCGGCTAAGCGGGCAAGCCTTGCTGATGTTTTAGCCATTTGCATTAGTGATAGTGCAGCCTCCATCATTCTTGCACCGCCACTTTGCGAAATTAATATCATCGGAATTTTTTGCTCGTAAGCTCTATCAATAGCACGTGCAATTTTTTCGCCAACAACAGAACCCATTGAACCACCAACAAACTTGAAATCCATACAAGAAAAAGAGACTTTCTTTCCATCAATTTTACCAATGCCACATTTTACAGCATCGTTTAAACCAGTCTTTTTAATTGCAGCATTTATTCTATCGGTATATTTTTTTGTGTCCTCAAAATTTAAGGGGTCGGCAGAACGCATTTTTTTATCGTATTCTTTAAATGTGCCATCATCAATTAATAACGAAATGTACTCCTCGCTACCAATACGGAAATGGTAATTACATTTATGACAAACCCACGAGTGTAGTTCTAATTGCTTAACGTGTACAATTTCGTCGCAAGATTTACACTTAATCCACTGTCCATCTGGCACATCTCGTTTTTTACTTTCGGGTGAAATATTTTGTTTTGATCTTGTAAAAAATCCCATTCTATTTCCTATTTAATTTAGATATCAGATTTCAGATATCAGATTTTCTAATAATTTCAACAATGTGTTTAAATAGTATTTTTTAATTCAAAATACTTATAACCTATTTAGAACTTATAACATCTACAAATAGAGTTATCACCATTCTTGGGTTGTAAGGGTCGTTAGATGATATTGCAATGGTTCTAGTTTTATGACCTCGCATACCTTTTGTATCTAATTCAATTTTTATATTTCCGTTTTCGCCAGGCTCTAGTTTATCTTTACTTAGTAGTACTGCTGTGCATCCGCAAGATTTTTGAACATCTGTAATTTCTAAAGTTGCTTTACCTACGCTCTTAATTCCTAAATTAAAAGTTAAAACTTTACCTTCTTCAACAGTTCCAAAATTATGCTGATTTTCATCAATTGAGATTTTAGGTACATCGTCTCTATTTTTATTTATATTCTCTTTGGAAACGACATTAGCAAAAATTGCTAGTCGGTAACGAGTATTTTCTTTATCGTTTGTAAAAACATTTATATATTTTTTTTGTCTTCCAGAACGCGATTTAGAATTAAATGTAACTTTAATTTTAGCAGATTCATTTGGTTGTAATTTTTCTTTAGAAGGTTTTGCAACTGTACAACCACAAGAGGAATTCACTTTAATTAAATAAAGTTCAGAATCACCTTTATTAACTACCTCAAATTCGTGTACTACTATTGAGCCTTCAACAATTTGTCCAAAATCATGTTCTTTTTCTAACGAATAAATTTTAGGTCCAACTAATTGTGCATTTACAAAAGTTGTAACTAACAGTGCAATTATTACTAAATATGTTTTTTTCATTTTTTCCTCACCACAAAATCCTTTAAATAATTAGGTTCTAATAAATCGTGTTCAAAATTTACTAAATCCTTTCCAAAAATATAAGCCCATTTTGCAATTGCAATTGCATTAGGCGATGAACTTTTAAATTGAGTTTTCTCTATAGAATAATTTCCAAAATGTAAAACTCCACTATTATCGATTAAGTTAAACTCACTTTTATCTAATAAACTTGTTTCGGCAATTACTTTGTAGCTTCTATTTTTAGATTTATATTTTGCATAATAAATTTCATTTATGTTAGCATTATTTGCAATAATAAATTCTATATCATTTGGCAAATTGGCAACTAATTGAAAAGCGAGAGCGTTGAATGTTGGAACTGGAATTATTGGGATATTTCTTCCAACAGATAAGCCTTTTGCTATTGTTAACCCAATACGCAAGCCTGTAAAAGAGCCTGGTCCCATTGAAACGGCAATAGCTCCAACGTGGTCTAATTCTGTATCGGCATTTTTTAGTAAGTCCGAAATCATTGGCATAAGTTTTTCGGAATGAACAAATTTTTTCTGAAAATTCATTTCAGCAAAACTATCTTCGGTTAGCATAATTGCAGTGCTACACAGCTCATCGGAAGTTTCTATTGCCAATATTTGTTTAAAATCTTGCATGTTTTATTTTTTTATAATTATAATTTCTCTTTTAGAATCGTCAATATATTTAATTGTAATTCTGTAAATATTGGGCGGAAGTATCTCTTCAAACATTTCCGCCCATTCAATAAAAGTAATTGCCGAGTTGTCAATTAAGTATTCCTCAAACCCAATATCGTATAGTTCTTCTATCTTTTTTATTCTGTAAAAATCGAAGTGATTTATTTTTACTTTTTCATCGTAAGTATTTACCAGCGAAAACGTAGGACTTGTAACATCTTTAATTCCAAAATATTTTGCAATTGCTTTAACAATAAATGTTTTACCTGTTCCTAAATCTCCGGTAAACGCCACAATATCTCCTGCTTTTAAAATTTCGGCAAAAGATTCTGCAAATTGTAGAGTCTCCTTTTCAGAGTTCACTATTTTATTAAAAGGTATTTCCATTTTTTTAGATTTCAGATTTTAAAAATTTATTGTTTTAATGAAGTTTCAAAAATAATTTTTATACTTTACTCTCCATCGTAATTACAGGTAAAATCATTTCTTCCATCGAAATTCCACCATGTTGAAATGAATCTTTATAATGAGCTAAGTATTTATTATAGTCTGTTGGATAAACAAAATAATAATCTTCCTTTGCAAAGATATAGCTAATTGTAACTCCACGCCTCGGAAGTTTGTATTCCATTGGGTCTTTTACATACACAGCGTGTTTGTCATCTACATTAAGATTTCGCCCATACTTAAATCTTAAATTTGCCGATGCTTCTCTGTCTCCCAATACTTTAACCCCACGCATAGAGCGGATGCTACCATGGTCGGTAGTAATAACAACTTTAGCATTTTTCATTTTGGATATTTTTTTAAACATCCCAAGTAACGACGAGTGCATAAACCAACTATTTGTTAGCGAACGGTAAGCTGCTTCATCTGGTGCAATCTCTTTTAGTAAATCGGAATCGGAACGACCATGTGCAATCATATCAAGAAAGTTAACAACAACTGCCATTAAACTTGTGTTTCTATGCGATTCGATATGGCTCTCAAAGTTACGTCCAACATCTGGATCAATAATTTTCATATACTTCATATCGCTTTTAATCTTAATATTTTTTCTTTCAATTAGTTTTTGAAGTAATTCTCTTTCGTGCTTATTCATACTATGCTCGTCATCACTACCAGCAACCCAATACTCAGGGTAATGCCTTTCAATATCGGATGGAAACAAACCAGCAAATAACGAGTTACGAGCATACGGTGTTGCAGTTGGCAATATCGAAAAATAATAATCTTTACTAATTTTGAACATATCTTGTAAATGTTTTTCCATAACCAGCCACTGGTCTGCACGTAAGCAATCAATTACAAAATAGAAAACTGGTCCTTCGGCTTTTTCAACATGCGGGAAAACATATTCTGCAGTAATTTCGGTAGTTAACTTAGGTGTATCTTCACCACCAATATCATCAATCCAATTTTTATAATTTCGCTCAATAAATTTGCTAAACTCTTGGTTGGCCTCTTTTCGTTGAGCGTCTAGAGTTTCTCGTAATTCAATTTCTGGATGTGCATCAAGTTCTAAATCCCAATTAATAAGTTTTAGATATATTTCAATCCAATCTTTGTAGTTCAAATCCTCAAGCAGTAGCCTACTTATTTGGCTAAAGTCCTTCATATAATCTTGTTGAACGTATTGCCCAGAAATTTTTTGTCCATCCAAAATGCGTTTACATACCATTAGCATTTGCGATGGCACAACTGGCTTAATTAAATAGTCAGTAATTTTTTGTCCAATTGCATCGTTCATTAAGGATTCTTCTTCACTTTTTGTAACCATTACAACTGGGATGTTTGGCTTAATATCTTTAATTTTTGCAAGTGTTTCTAAGCCACCCATTCCTGCCATCATTTCATCTAAAAATATTAATGAAAAATCATTTTCTGAAACTAAGTGAATTGCATCTTCACCATTAGTAACAGTATCAATTTCATATCCTTTTTCTTTTAGGAAAAAGACATGTGATTTTAACATTTCTATTTCGTCATCAACCCATAATATTCTTTGCTTATTCATATTTTTTACTTTCTTTATTATTTAATAAAATTGAAACTACTGTATTGAAATGTGAATATCTAACCCAGCTTCGTTTGTTGTTGTTTCCGGAATTTTAGAAGCACCTTCTGGTTCTACTGATGTTCTTTTATAAAAGAGTGATAATGTAACTCTAGAACTCATTACATATTTTATTCTTGGTTCAATTGTAACTCTTTTTGTTCCATCTTGCGGAGTTCCCTCTTCCTTAAATTTTGTACCCATTGCATAGTTAACAATTGAGTTACGCCCTTGAGTATAAGCTAGCGAAACTTCAATATCGTTTTTTAGTGCCAGCCCAAATAGCGGAAGGTTAAACCCAGATTTTGCAAAACTTAGTGCAACATTTATATCTGTTGAAAAAGTTTCTGTAGTAGCTTTTGTTGCCAAAGCCAATGTGTAATCTTTTTTGGTAGAGTATTTAATGTTACCAATTATATTTCCACCCCAAAGTTTTGCAAATGTAATATTAAGCCCAACCAAAGGTGTAAATCCGTACGATATTTTTTGCGTTTGTGTCTCTTCAATTCCTTCAGAATTGATTTTCCATCCTTCAATATATTTTGATGTGTAAGCATGCTGCAACGATGCCCGTTTAAATAGTTTTCCAACCATTGGAAGTTTTTCTAAACCACTCCAACTAATTCGCCAATTTGGACGTGGAATAAACTCTGCAACTTCTTGAAAAAGTGGAAGGGATGATAGTAACGGAATTGACTCAAGCCCCTCTACAAATGCGTTTGATAGGCTTTCATTTTGGTTGGGCGAATTTGGGTCGTACAAATCGTTTACTGCTTTTACCGAAGCACCAGCCAAGGGAATTGTTAAAAAGGACCTATCCAAATTTCCAGATGAAGTTACATTTGTAATTATTGCTTCGCCAGTAAGTGAATCTACGTGTAAAGTAGTAGATTTATTCATCCCCCAACCTAAATCCCAATTAATATCTATGTTTGCACCTTTCCACAACGGACGCCTAGTTTTTATTGTAAATTTATTTTTCTGCGAAAACTTATCGGATAAAGAACCTCCAGCAGCTCTAGGTCCTGGGTCTCTATCTAACCCCAATTGGTAAAGTCTTCCAGGTCCATTAATGCTCTCTTCCGAGGTCCCCCAAAAATTCCAGAATCCTGTTCCAGTTCCAGACAAGCCACTATTACCTTGAGTATTATTCTGACTAAAATTAAGTGTTATTTGGTCGTAATCGAATAAAAGATATTGAATTGTGCTTAGCATAAATCCAAGCCCTTTATTAAATACCGAAGGTTTATCAATGTTTGCAAGGCTATCGGCACTGTTAGCTTTATTTTTATCATCCTGCACTTTTAATTCTGCATCAATATTTTTAGCTTTATCTCTAGAATATCTACTTTTGGGTTTACGCCTACTACTTGATTTTTTAGAACCCTTTTTGCTATCACCCTGTAGAAAAGTAAAAACAGGCTTCATAATAGATTTTAATTTTACTTGTAATGAGCCACTAATTCTATTACCCCAACCAGCACTTCTACCTAAATCGGGCTGTGAAAAATTATTTTTCCAATTGTAAGTAACAGAATAGCTTGATGAAATTGTAAAATATTTATCAAGACTTAAAAGTGAGGGCATTTTGGGTCTTAAATTAAGACCTATTGTTTGAGTGTAACTATTATCACGTCCAAACGTTTGACCATTAAAAATATCATTCCATATTTCACTTTCATCTCGTGCATTTCCATTTTCATCTGTTAACAAATGTAACAACGAGGATGCAACACTAAGTTTATAATTTGTAGAGACGTTAAAAAATCCACCCTCAGTTATTTTCCAAGTAAAACCTGCATTACGGTTTGCAGTAAAATTACGACTGATATCCGCTTCAACTCCTTCGGTTCGTACTTTAGAATATTTATAACTACGTTTAGTAGATAAACTCGCATCAAATTTTTGTGGTGTAAAATATATTTTTACATTTCTGTAATCTTTAAATATTTTAAATAGCTCGCCAATAATAGGAATATTTGCAGGTTGAAAATAATTATCTTTACTAAACTTAGCTAAATATGACCCACTACCATTCCACCCCCAACTATTTGCAGATTCTGTTGCAGGGCTTCGCGAATTAGAACTATTATAGCTATAGTTAAAAGTTAATCCGTTTATTGTTTCTCTAATGTACCAAGCCTTTGACGGAATACGTAACTTTATGCCTGATACAGAGATTGTATTAGTTACATTTAGCGTTTCTGTAACTAACTTTAAACTATCAGGATTACTGCTGGTTGCGGCTGCTTGTTTAATAGCTACATCAGTTCTTGGTTTATATAATGGCTTTGAAATAGATTCTGAATGAGAAACATTTACCGATAAATTACTACCAGGCATATTAAATGGCATTAGCTTAATAATATTAATGTTAGTTTGAACATTCCAACTACGTGAATCTACACGTTTACCAAACCTTTCCGATAGCTTATGAAAGTATGGATCTGTTTGTTTATAACTACCACTTACACTAATAATATCTGCTAACTTTAGTGTTGCCGAAGAACTCATTGCCCAACCAGCTTTATCGTTTGCACCAATTACTCTAAGCTCGTTTACCCAAAGGTTACCAGAAACTGACATAAACTTTACTCCTGCATCAATTGGATTATGAACACCAAGTGCAAGGAACGATATTTTTGTTAAACTTGGAGCACCTCTAATTCCGTAAAAATGTCCAGGTTTGCCAGGTACAGGCACACGATATGGTACGTTAACAGAATCTGCAGGTCTCAACTCTTTTATAGTAGTTAGGTCTTCAAATTTTACACTTATCTCTTCCCAGTCAGCTCTTGTAGGACGTATATACTCGTAGTAGTTTGTACTATCGGCACCAAACCTAAAATATAAATCGGTTCCTCTATCATTTTCATCTAAATAATTCTGATATGATATTGAGCTTTCCGAAGTATCTAAATCGCCATGAACAAAAAGTTTCATTTCAGAATAATTGAAAACATCTAACGGTTTAATTAAATATTTTACAACTGTTCTAGAATCACCATCCTCTAAATCTTTAATAATTAGCTCTAAAGATTGCTCATTTTTTGCAATATTTTGGTCAGGATTTGTTCTATCTATTTCTCTAACCAAACCTTTAGGACTGTAATACTCAGGGTTATCCTCAATGCTTACATTAGAAACTGTTAAAACAGAATCCTTATCTGTAACATGAGTTCCATCCACAATTTTTTGCCATTGGCTACCAACAAGGTTAAATTCTGTTAACTGAAAATGAATTTCTTCATCAGTGCCACTAACCCAAAGACGAATAAATTCTACAAGTGAAAATGTAGGTGAACCAATTTTCTTTCTAAACTCTTTTAATGGAATTTTGAATTGGTACCAAGTTGATTTATCTCCATTATCTTTTATTGCTCCACCACCAGCAATAAATGGATTATTAACAATTGAAGTATCTAATGGAATTTCGTATCTGAAGTAACTATTAATTTTATCTAAACTTTTGTTTCCATTTAAATCTTCAGTATCTGGGAGACGTCCAATATCGGATAAAGCAGCATTACCTTGTGTACCATTAACTTGAACAAAGTGTTCTGGGTATTGCCCACCAGATACAATTTTGAAATCGTCTCCATTAGGATCTTTATTATTGGTAGCGTCGTAACCAGGTTCATCAACATTCCGCAAACCATCAATACCAGTATCTTCCCCTTCATCTATAATGTCGTTCCAATGTATTTTATCTTCTGTATCAAGTTTAGAGTTAGGAATCATATCTTCACTAATTTGCCCTAAGTCAAGATTTAATGTAACATTTTTTGGCATATTACCATTGGCATCAGGGTAAATATTAATCCAAAATTCAACAGCATCAATTTTTTCTTCAATAAGGTTGCTTGCACTAGATGAGAGTGATTTCATCATACCACCCCAAACTTTATCTGGGTTACTTAAATCTGGAGAACTATTATTCAACCCTTTTTCGTTTGGTCTATAAACATAATCGAGAACAGTAACTTCTCTATCTTTTTTAGCCACCTCTTTGTTTGGCCATATATCTGGTGAATAAGTTTTTGAAGGCAATATGTTATACCAAAAACTTTTCCCTTTATAATCCATTAATTCAAGTTTCGATTCAGTTTCATTGTGAGGAATTGAATCTGGCACTGATAAATCTTTCCATGTTGTGTAAGAAATTCCAATAGGTATAGTTCTTTTTGATGCTTCAAAATCATCAACGTAAGCAATACTTTTACCGTTATCACTCGGTATTGTACTCTTTTTTGTATTTGGGTCTGGGTCTATATAGGCAAACTCACCTTTTAATGAGAAAGAAGATTTTGCACTTGTTGAAAAAACTTTATCGAGGGCAGTGGTAATAAATGGTAAATCGTGCTTTGTATTAAAATCCACACCAAAAATAGAATTGTTAATTGGCTCTTCGCCAATACGTACTTTATCGCTTAAGGTTTTTTGATTTAAATTAAGGAACGAAAATCCAAGCTTAGTCTCTTTACTAAACTCGTAAAGAGCTCGTACACCTAATAGCGTTTTAGATGCTAATTGGAATAAATCGTTCTGTTCAAAAGTAATTTTTAAGTTTGCACCAGGCACAAGAGCTGCAGCATTTCTAATTGTAATTTGCCCAATATTATAATCTACCGCATAATCACTACCAGACTTTAATGTTTTCCCATCAAGTGTAACACGAACAGAGTTTTCTACAACATTAAATCCAATTTGAAAAGTTGATGAAATTGATGCAGAGTATTCCCCTCGCATATTAAACTTATTTTTTGTTACATCGTCTTTCGCAAATGTTTTTGTTGTATCGTATATACTATAATATGCAATTGAGTCGGGTAAATTTGGAGGTAAATCTCTGCCAAATGGTTCTAGGAATGGGAAAATTATTTCTCCAGTTGCTGGTATAATTGTAATATCATTTCTAAAATCGAATACACCATCGGAAGGAGTTTGACCACTTTTATCAAATAAATCAAGACCAAATGCGTTAAGTAGTTTTACCCCACTATAATTACTTTGAGGTTCTTTTCCTTCAATTATATAAAACATATCAAATTCAAAACCATCTTCATTAATCTCTCGCCCACCAAGAGCATATATATTTCTAAGTTGTAGCTTCCAAGCTTGTTTATGCGAGGGTTGAAGATTGGCTGGTTTTACTAATTTTAACACAGCAATTGTATCTTTAATGCTATTCCAGAACTCACCATAAGATTCATTAGCTGTTCTGTATGCAACACCTATTGCATCTGTTTTTTGAATATTTGTTTTGAATGTGATATACCCCGTAGCATCGTGGTAAATGTAATCCACTCCCTCCACTAATTTTTCAAATCTACCATTAATAATGGTTTCGCCTGGAACAGCATCTGGAGAAGTATCTCGTAAACTATTATCATAAGTTTCACCAGGGTTTAAGGATTTTAAATTAATATATAAATTTGCCCATTTTTGAGTTGCTTCGTTAACTGCTCCAGTTACAGACCTCCAAACCTCAAGTTCTTTTATTAGATAATTGTTATCAACTACTGGAGTTATGTTACCGTAGTACTTGTTAAACAAATTAAGATTTGGGTCAGCATAGATAGTATCAACAAAATAATTATTCTCTGAGTAGTTATATGCTTGAAAAGAGAACTCTTGCTTCTTGCTACCACCAGAAACTGCAACTTCTTTTATCTCTCCTTTTTTCTGGGATGCAAGTGCTGTTATTGATAGAGGACCTAATTTAAATTTTGCCTTCACTCCAAAAAGGGCTTCACTACCACCAACCAACGGAGATGTTTGAAGAGAAACATTACCAGCTTCAATAGATTGAATTATTTCATCTTCGTATCCTTTATATTGTAGCTTTAACATATTTTCATACTCAAAGGTACGCTCAGTATTCCAATCGGCACCAATTGTTAATTTGTCTCCAATAGTTCCGTTAACACTAATTTGCACTTGCTGACTAAAATCTGGTTCGTTACGAGTATTACCAAGTGCCGAGGCTGTTAATCCTTCGGTAGTTTCGTTACGCCATGCACCATGAATATCTACAGCACCATTAATACGTAAGTTTATTTTGGGAGGTCCAAAAATTGAGAGGAACGATACACTTGGTAATGGTATTTCTATATTTGTAACATCCGAGAGTAAACTTCCTAAATCATCTTCTTTATTTAGTAAATCGTATTTACGCGAAAGGGTGTTCAATTCCTTTTTATTTATCTCATCTGTCATTTTTTTAATGTATTCGCTAAGTGGCATTTTAAGCATCACTTTTGCTTCATTGCCAGCAATAGATTCTTTTATTAAAACAAACTGCCCAGTAGAATCTAGTTCAACACTTTTTTTACTATTAAAAGCAGATGGATAAATAAAGAAGTTAGACTTAAAACGAGACGTAGGGCTAGTACTAAAATAAGCTGGTTGTTTGTAGTTAAAATATTTCATTCGTGCAGTAGAATCTAGTTTCATCGAATCTACAACACCAAGAGAATCCATATACATCGAGTCAATTGTAACTGAATCTGTAACTATTAAATTTGTCGAATCTACAGTAACAAGTGAGTCGGTAGAATCTGAAAGAACTTCGTAAAGATTTTGGAGGTAGTTTGAAATATATAGAGAAGCGTTTTCATCAGAGTGGATATAGGAATCCCCCATATCATCAAAAATGAAATTTTCAGAAACGCTTTTTCTGCTAGTAAAACCGAGAGATGCTATAATGGAAATGGTAACAATTAAAATCGAAAGAATTGAAATTACCTTACGCACCTTTTGTGATTTTCTACCGTTAATTATATTACCTAAAATTGTTTATTTTGTTTAAGTGTATGGTAGAATTATTTTCTATATTCCTCCGATTTAACAAAAATTATGAATGCAAATTATTTAATAACTATCTAAAATTCAATGCTTTTTATGGGGTTATGAAATTTTGCCTATTTTTGAAAGTACCTAAAATTAAAAAGCAAAAAGAATGTTTTTTTAACTTATAACTTTTCCCAAATGGATGCCTGCGGTAAGGCACTTAGAACTTTAGCTCACTTGTTTTATATAATATCGTTCAAATGAGTTTTCACATCAAGCACATCTATTATTTGATCTTTTTCAACAATAATTGCACTAAGTTTATTTCCAGCATAAGCACCAGTATCAATATAAACGGCGCTATTGTCTTCATCAAAAATTATTTCTTGATGTTTTGTATGCCCAATTATTTGTAGTTTTCCAATATCTAAAGGCTCATCTCTGCACCAAAGCACTCCCCTATCTGAGCGATAATCATCATAAATTAAGTCGTGAAGTATCGATAAATCTTTTCGAAAATCTTTTGGCAAAAAATATTCGTATTCTTTAGAGATGCCCGCATGGGAAATAAAACAATCTGGAGTATCAATATAAAAGGGTGCATCTTTAATTATTTTAATATGCTCAAAAACTTTTTCCTCGTTATCTTCGTACGATTCTAACGTTGCTTCACTTCCATTAAAAACCCACGAACGAGCAAGAACCGAAGTAGGGTCTTTGAAAAAATTATAGAACATATATTCATGATTTCCTGGAGTAAATTTTAATTTGTTTTCAATTACAAACTCCATTACCTCAAAACTATTATTTCCTCTATCAATAAAATCGCCCACACAATAAATTTCTATTGTTGGATATTTACTTTGAATCTTATTGTAAAGCTCAACAAGTGTATAGTAACAACCGTGAATATCACCAATTACTGCAATCATAAATTTAAATTATAAGTTTTGTTAGCAAATTCTGATAGCTCATCTTTAAATTTTGGATGAGCAATTTTTATTAATTCTTTTACACGTTCTCTAATAGATTTGCCCCAAAGTTGAGCAACACCATATTCGGTAACTACATAATGCACATCGCCTCGGGAAGTTACCACACCAGCTCCAGGCTTAAGTGTAGAAACTATGCGCGAAATTTTTCCATCCTTTGTTGTTGAAGGAAGTGCAATAATTGGTTTTCCCCCTTCGGAGTATGCGGCACCGCGAATAAAATCCACCTGACCACCAATACCGCTAAACAATTTTGTTCCAATAGAATCGGAGCAGACTTGACCTGTTAAATCTACTTCAATAGCAGAATTTATGGCTACCATTTTTTCGTTCTTCGCAATTATAAATGGGTCGTTCACATATTCTTGCGGATGAAATTCAAAGATAGGATTATTATCGATATAATCGTAAGATTTTTTAGTTCCAAGCACAAAACCTGCAATAATTTTTCCTGGATGAAGAGTTTTTTTATCCCCTGTAATTATTCCATTTTCAACTAAGTCAATCATTCCATCCGAAAACATTTCTGTATGCACACCCAAATCTTTTTTGTTGCCTAAATATTTCATAACATTATCTGGTATTGCACCAATTCCCATTTGTATTGTTGCACCATCCTCAATTAAATCGG
Organism: uncultured Ignavibacteriales bacterium; assembly: GCA_947311785.1. GTDB lineage: Bacteria > Bacteroidota > Ignavibacteria > Ignavibacteriales > Melioribacteraceae > 1-14-2-50-31-20. Next base: position 30,960 of record CAMZLW010000159.1, read on the forward strand.
CTACATTCTTACCAATGTTGTCGTAAATTTCCATAATTTCGTTAGTTGCATTTGGGTCAACTTGTGGAAGCTCTAGCAGTGGCTCATCTTTTTCAACAATGTAATCAATTTTATTAATGTGAATAAAACTGTTACCTAATCCTCTTGGCATTTGATGATTTACTTGTGCAATTACAAGTGTAGCTTTTTCTGTTGGAGTTTTGATATTCCCCACATCAATTCCGTAACTACAAAAGCCATGCTCATCGGGTGGCGATACATTTATAAAAGCAATATCCACCGGCAAAATTCCTTGTTTAAAAAGTAATGTTACTTCCGATAAAAATATTGGAATAAATTCTGCACGCCCTTCGTTAATTGCACTACGTGTATTTGCACCAATAAAAAAGGCTTTATGCTTAAAATGCTTTTCCATTCCAGGCTTTAGATAAGGAATATCGCCAACAATTAAAATGTGATACATCTTAACATCAGTCAGTTCATCTTTTCTTTCCACCATTGCGTTAAGCAAAACCATTGGGGCAGCACATCCTGGTTGAACCATAATGCTATCGCCAGATTTAACATGCTTAACAGCTTCTTCGGCTGAGACTAATTTGGAATTATATTTTTCCAACCAAGAAGGTCTTCGTGCAGATTTTTTTACTTCATCTATTACCATTATAAAATTCCGTTCTTAATTTGTTGAAAAAATATGGAGACGCCTATACTCCAAATTAAATGTATCTGCAATTACTTGATTAGTGCAATATCCATTATAGGTGCAAATTCCTTTAGAGAAATCTGTATCGCCCAATACTGCGTTGGATAAACCGTTGTTTGATATTTCAAGAATATAATTGAGTGCCGAATTTGATAATCCGAAAGAAGCAGTGCGTGCCGATAAAGCTGGTACGTTTGGAACACAAAAATGAATTACACCATGCTCAACAAAAACTGGATCGGAAATTGTTGTTGGTCTGCTTGTTTCAACACATCCCCCATGGTCAATTGATAAATCGACTATAACTGCACCCTTTTTCATAGTCTTAACCATTTCTGTATCAACTATGTGAGGAACTTTTTCCCCTTTTACTTGAACTCCACAAATAAGTAAATCGGCATATTTAACAGAACGAGCTATTGTATAAGGGTTTGCAACAACTGTAGTTATATTTTTTGAAAGGGTATTTTCAATACGTCTTAATCTACGATTATCTTTATCGAGTACAATCACTTGTGCACCACGCCCAATAACAGTACGAGCAGCATTTAAGCCTACAACACCAGCACCAAGAATTACAACAGCAGCAGGAGCAACGCCAGTAATTCCGCCCATCAAAATTCCTCGTCCAAACTCGTAATCACTTCCAAGATAACGTTCACCAATTTGTACTGCAAGCTGCCCGGCAATTTCACTCATCGAATGTAGTATTGGTGCTTCGTCATCCTTTTCAATAAGCTCATAACTAATTGCTGTAATTTTTCGTTCAACCATTTCTTCCACAACTTTTCTATCGCCAACTGCAAACTTGTGGAAAGCCAATACAATTTGTTTCTCTTCAAGAAATGAAACTTCCTCTTCTGTTAGTGGAGATATTTGAGCAATAACCTCGGCACGCTGGTAAACCTCTTCACGCGAATAAACAATTATTGCACCAGCCTTACGAAACTTTTCGTCAGTAAAATGACTTCCATTGCCTGCTTCTGTTTCAACAAAAACTGTGTGTCCTTGTTTTACAAGCATATCAACTCCAGCTGGCACAATGGCAACGCGTTTTTCTTCGTGATGTGTCTCTTTGGGGATTCCTATTCGCATAAACGTTCCTATTTCATTTTATTCACTAAAATTACTAACTACTTAAAAAACTAGGTTCTACCCTTATTGTTGTGGGTAAAGGTCTAAGTTCCCATGGAAAAATAGTATGGCACTTCTAAAATTCTTAAAAGTTCTATAACCTCTACCAACAGATTTCACTTCTTGAAT
>CAMZLW010000160.1 GCA_947311785.1 uncultured Ignavibacteriales bacterium
ACAAGTACGGTTCTGTGAGGGGCATTGAAACTCCTCACTTTAATTATAAAAATTAAATTAAGGAGTCATATTATGTCTACTCGACAATCTGCGAACGATATTTTTGAATCGGGCAAATATGATTGGTCATTGTTTATATCACATCTTGCAATTGAAAAAATCTTAAAAGGCTTGTGGTTAAGGATAATGAAAATAATACACCACCTAAAGTTCATAATCTACTTAAATTAGCTGAGCAAACAACTATCGATCTGAGTAATGAAAAAAAGATGGTTCTTTTTGAAATTACAAGGTTTAACATCGAGGCAAGATATCCTGATTACAAATTTGATTTTTATAAAAAATGCACAAAGGATTTTGCAAAAAAATATTTAATTAAAATTAGAGAATTACATAAATGCATTCACGAAAAGATATAGAAAATATAGTATTAAATTTTTTTTCTTTAGCATCGAAGGAGATAAGAATTAATAGTATTTACTTGTTTGGCTCATATGCAAAAGGCAATGAACGTGAAGAAAGTGATATTGATATAGCTATAATTTCGGATGAATTTGAAGGCTCACGTTTTAGCGACAGTAAACGATTAAGCAAGTTTATAATTAAAACATCTTATGATTTAGAAGTACATCCTTTTAAAACATCAGATTTTAATGATAGTAACCCATTTGTAAAAGAAATATTAAAAACTGGAATTAGGTTGGTTTAGCTAGTATGATATCGCATTAGCCAATGCACTAATGCGACACCTACATAAAATTATTTTTTTATTATTGCTTCCATTTTATCCATAACATCATTCATTCTTTTCATTGCTAGTTCAAACGGTTCTGCCGAAAGTGGGTTAACTCCAGCTTTTTTTATTAGCTCAATTGGATAGTTGGAACCACCACCTTTAATTATATTAAAATATTTTTGAACTGCCACATCTCCGTTCTCTATTATCTTTTCAAAAAAAGCTGTTGCGTAAACTATTGATGTAGCATACTGATAAACGTAATAGTTGTAATAAAAATGTGGAATATAAGCCCATTCATATTTTACATATTCAGGAACCACAGTAACCCCTTCGTCATTTCCGTAGTAGCGTTTTACAATATCGTAATAGATGTTACTCATTATTTCGCCATTTAAAGGCTCGCCTGCTTCAATTTTTTTATGAATATCCCATTCAAATTCTGCAAAAGAAGTTTGACGGAATAGAGTTCCACGCATCATTTCTAAATAACTTCCAAGAATAAATAATTTTTCTTTATCAGTTTTAGCATGCTCAACCATATAATTATTCAATAAATTTTCGTTTGTAGTTGAAGCAATTTCAGCAACAAAAATTGGATATTGTGATGTTTGGTATGGTTGATTTTTATTTGATAAATACGAGTGCATTGTATGCCCAAGCTCGTGAGCAAATGTAGAAACAGAATTATAATCATCTGTCCAGTTCATTAAAATGTATGGGTGTTGGTCATACTCGCTACCTGTTGAGTAAGCCCCGCTTCGTTTTCCTTCTGTTGGATAGTAATCAATCCATCGTTCATCAAATGCTTTTTGAAGTACAGTTGTGTATTCATTTCCAAGAGGTTGTAGAGCTTGTAAAATAATTTTTTGCCCTTCATCAACAGAAAAATGGATGTTTGCTGTTTCTACCATTGGCGTATATAAATCGTAATAAAAAAGTGTATCGTAACCCAACATTTGTTTTTTAAGTTTTAACATTCTATGTAGTGTAGGAAGCGAATTGTTTATTTGTGTAATAAGATTTTTATATACCGATGTTGGAATATTATTAGCATTCAATGCTGCTTCGAGTGCAGTTTTATATTTTTTGTTTTTTGCCCTTACATAATCGCCCTTAACATGTCCTGCAAGATTTGCACCGATAGTTTTTTCGAACTCACCATAGTTTTCAAAGAAATTTTTAAAAACCAACTCCCTATCTTTTCTGTTTTCTGTTGCTCTATATTTTACAAATCCCGAAGAAGTTAATTTTACTTCCTCTCCGTTAGCAAGTATAATTGATTTACGTGGCATTTCGGCATTTGTGAAAATTCCATAAACATCATATTGATTGCTTGCAATCATTCCAAAAGTTGCAATAATTTTCTCTTCGTTAGCGGTTAAAGTGTGTTCTTTTAATCTTTGGATATCATCTAAAATAATTTTGTAATCCAGTAGCTTAGGTTCTTCTTTGTAAAACTTATCCATTGTGGTTCTATCCATGTCAAGAATTTCTGGATTAAAATACGAGGTAGCTTCGGATAGTTTTGTACCAAGCGAGCTAGCTTGTTGAGCGAGCGAATAACTGTTGCTGTTGCCTAAATCTTGGTCTTTTAATCGAGTAGAATAGCTGGAGAGTTTAGAATAATTTTTATAGATGGAATACATATTTTCTAAAGTAGTTAATAAATTTTCAGAGTCTTCGGCAAGCTGTCCTTTAAATTCGGTTATTTCTGGAATTCTATTTTCAATTAGTTTTAAATCTTTTTGCCACTCATCCACCGATGAATAGAGGTCTTCTAAATTCCATTTATATTTTGCATCAATTTCATCACGTTTTTTTGTTTGCGAAATAGTAATAGATGAAATGGAAATGAGTAGGAGCAAAAGATAAGAGAGTTTTAGTTTCATAATGTTTCCTCGTTAATTAATATAAATTTTGACTAAAAATTACAAATTTTAGACGAGGGAAGTTTGGAAAAGTTTATGGCTATTTCTAAACGTAGATGTGAGGCATGCCTCACATCTACAAAATAGTTTATACTTTTTTTTGTTTTCAATCAATATATTGATGCTATAGATGCGGGGCATGTTACTCTTTTTGTTAGAATGATTAATAATTAGACATTTTGGCAATATTGAGTTTAATGTTTAGTATTTTAGAAACAAGATTTATAGGGTAAGGTGCAGTGAAATTATTTAATAATAGATATAGAAGTAACTCTCCTCGATTAGAAGTTTGGGATTACTCCAATCCATGGTGGTATTTTATCACTACTAACACAAAGAATCAAAAGCATTGGTTTGGCAACATAGTTAACGAAAAAATGATTCTAAATGATATTGGCAAATGTGCAAAAAAAAGTTGGTTAGATATCCCAAATCATTATCCATCGGTGGAATTAGATTCTTTTGTAATTATGCCAAATCATATTCATGGAATAATTATAATTTCAGAGAAAAGTATTACCAGAAAAAGCAATGTGATTGTAGATGAGGGGCATGCCCCTCATCTACAATCAAGTGAAGACTTAAATTTTCATACATTGAGTAATATTGTTGGTAGTTTTAAATCCGCAGTTACAAAATATGCACACAAAAATAGTTTTAAAGGTTTTAAATGGCAGAGAAGTTTTTATGATAGAATAATTAGGAATGAAAGGGAGTTACATAATATTCAAAAATACATTCAGCAAAATCCTATGAAATGGTCAATCGAAAAAGATTTACCTGAAAATTTAGAAATATGAAAAGAGCATTTTGTAGATGTGAGGCATACCTCACATCTACAAAACAATTTATACCTTCTTTGTCCTCAACAAATATAAAGTAGTAATAGTTATTGCAACAATTCCGCCAATAATTCCTAGTGTATAATCTAATCCTAAAACAAATTGGTCTTTCCATTCTTTTACAGTTCCAAATAATTCATCATTTGTTTCAACTAACACTTCGGTTTTAGTTAAAATATCTCCACCATATCCTAACCATATTATTAGTGCAATTACTATTAATAATAGTGAAATGTTTCTTACAGTTTTTTGTTTCTTGTTTAAAATAGGGCAATTCATTTTTTCTCCTTTAGGCAAGCCTTTTTATTATTGTTTATTACAAATATATGTGGGATGTAAAAAAAGTTCTGCCAACTATCCGACAATTTGAAGATTTAAATTCCTAAAAAATAATATATTCAATTTGTCATTTGTAAGACACTTCATTCTCTATTTATCCTTTAGGTTTGAGTTATCAATTTGAAAAAATAACAATAACAAATAACAAGGAGGAGTGATGAAAACTCTCAAAGCATTAGCAGTTCTATTTTTACTAACATTAACAATAAACGCACAAACCTTTACAGCATCGGGCGACAACAGAAACCAAGCAACGTTTGAATCGAATGCACCATTGGAAGATATAGTTGGTGTATCAAATGAAGTAGAAGCAGTGGCAATGATAAACCCAGCAGATCTTTCGCACGCAATGGGGAAAGTAAGTGTAAACTTAAACGTTCTTAAATCTGGAATTGATTTAAGAGATGAGCATATAAGAAGTGAAATGTGGTTGAACACTGCAAAATTTCCTAATGCAGAATTTAAATTAAAAAGTATTTCAGGTGCAAGTAGTTTGGCAGACTCTAAACCAACAAGTGTAAAACTTCATGGAAGCTTTACTGTTCACGGTGTATCTAAAGATGTTGTTGCCAATGCAAAGTTAACTTACTTTAAAGAAAGTGCAAAAACAAAAGGCAAAATGGCTGGAAATTTATTAAAAGTAAAAGCCAACTTTGAAATTAAACTTGGCGATTATGGAGTTATGATTCCTAAAATGGTTGTTGGTAAACTTGACCAAAACATAAAAGTTTCTGTAGCATTTATTGCAACTGATGCTGGTAGCAAAATGGAAGGAAACCCATGCGGTCCAAATCCTTGTAGCCCAGATATGCATAAGGCAATGGACCATAAAATGATGAAAGGTGCATGTAACCCTTGTAGCCCAAAATAATAAGATTAACCCCCAATTTTAATTTGGGGTAAGAAAACTTAACAATAACTTCCCCAAATGGACTTTAGTCCATTTGGGATTTTTAACGAAATATTTGGTAACAAAAAACAATTTCCCATGAAAAATTCAAGACGTAAATTTCTAAAGTCGATATCTCTAATTGCAGTTGCAGTAAGTCTTCCAATTAAAATGTCCGCACTTGATTTGTTTGAAAATACTTCAACTCTTGTAAATAAGTCATTAAAAAAAGCTCTTGAAATAATAAATTCGTTAAAGAACGAAGGGAGTAACATTGTAAAAAAAGTAATGGACGGAAAGCCATATAAGTTTGACCCGTATTTTCATTATCCCCAAAAGGGCGGAATTGTAGATGATAAAACAAAAAGCAGAGTCTTTTTCCATTGCCACAGAGAGAACGAGTTTGGCCATTTTCACACTTTTGTTGAAGATAAAAATGGAGAGTTGGTTCATTTGGTCTTGATATCAATGGATGAAGATGGAAATCCTATTGCCTTAGCTACAGTAAACCGTTGGGTAACGGATGATAAATATGTAAAAGCCGAGCAACTAAAAATTCTATTTAATGAATTTAAAATTAATCCAAAATTATTTAAAGATGAACGCCTATTACTTTTTATCCAAAATATTTTAATTGGTTATGAAACAGAAATTTTTAAATTGTTTGATGAAAGAGATGAGTGGATAAAAAATTATGCACTAAAAAATTATAGAGAGCCATTTGAAGATAGAGAGTTTGAGGTTTTATCTTCAATGAAGATTAATCTTAAGTAAATTTAACTGGAAACTAATTTCTTTTTCTTGGATTTTTTTAATAATGCTTTAGTGCGTTTTTCCCAAAACTCTAATTGCTCTTTTTCTGTTTTGCCTTTAATCAATTTTGCAACATATTTTGCACCACGTCTTTTTATAGCAACACTTTCAGATTCATTAATTGTCATAACTTATTACCTCCAACGGAGAATAAATACCAATTTCTCCATAGCCATTTAATATATTTACTGCATTATACTTTGGTATTTTATCGTAATGGACTATATGCTTAAAATTCCAACTTACTATAATTTTACAACCAGAAACCGTTGCAAGGGCTACGTGAAGGGCATCTTGAATAGATTTATCAGTAACTACCCCAGAACTTATATAATTTTTTTGAAGTTGTAAAGCATCCTCAGTTATTTCAGCATATTTGTTAAAAAACTCTCTTATTTCTTTGGGAGCTGGTTCAATTTCAGCTTCCACAATAGCAGATGTTACAAGTGTAAAATGGTTAGAATCAACTTCATTAAAGAATTGTCTGCTAGCCTCAAAAAACTCCTTATCAAAGATGCCACCAAATACTGAAGTATCTGCATATATTTTCATTACACAAGTTTCCTTAAATAAAACTTTAGTTTCAATTAACATTAATACAAAAATAACAGCCCAAATGCTAAACTAAAATAGTAAACGAATTGTGCTAATCTTAAGAAATGTAGGTAAAGATTAACACCTATTACTTTTTATCCAAAATATTTTAATTGGTTATGAAACAGAAATTTTTAAATTGTTTGATGAAAGAGATGAGTAGATAAAAAATTATAGAGAGCCATTTGAAGATAGAGAGTTTGAGGTTTTATCTTCAATTAAAATAAGCCTAAAGTGAAATTTTATACTTTAAACAAACTAGTAAATCTATTTCGGACTTTATTGTTATTTACACCCATTGCGAGTGCACGTTTTGTTCCAATAAGAATTAATAATTTTGTGGCTCGTGTAATTGCAGTATAGAGTAAATTGCGTTGTAGCATCATATAATGCGAAGTTGTTAAGGGCATTATTATACATGGAAATTCGCTACCCTGACTTTTGTGTACAGTAACCGCATAGGCGAGAGTAATTTCATCAAGTTCTTCAAATTTGTAATTAACCATTTTGCCCTCGAACGAAACATACATTATTTTACTTTCGTTGTTTGTTCCAACAACAAAACCGATATCTCCATTAAAAACATTTTTGTCATAATTATTACGGAGTTGCATTACTTTATCGTTTGCCTTAAATATTTTATCCCCTTGTGAATAAACGGTTGCAGACTCATTTAGCTCATTCTGAAATAATTTATTTAGTGTAGTTACGCCAACATCACCTTTGTAAATAGGGGATAAAATTTGAATATCCTCAACAGGATTAAAATCAAATTTTCGTGGAAGTTCATCACTGCATAATCGTAATATTTTTTGTGGAATGTTTTTGTTGTTGCTTTCATCAAGAAAAACAAAATCGGTTTCACCAATAAAACTAAGGGCAGGCATTTCACCTTTATTAATGCGATGAGCATTTATAATTATATCGCTATCCTTTGCTTGTCGGAAAATAGTATTTAACTCAATTACTGGAATTTGTTTACTTGCAATTAAATCTTTTAACACATTTCCTGCACCAACAGAAGGGAGCTGATCAATATCGCCTACCAATATTAAAGTAGTGTTGCTGCTGATAGCAATAATTAAATTATGCATCAGCAAAGTATCAATCATCGAAATTTCATCAACAATTAATAAATCGGTTTCAAGCGGATTATCTTCGTTAATAACAAAAGCATTTTCTTTAGGATTATATTCCAAAAGCCTATGAATTGTTTTTGCTTCAAGTCCTATTACTTCTGTCATTCGTTTTGCCGCACGTCCAGTTGGGGCTGCGAGCATTATTTTTTTATCGAATGTTTGGAAGAGTTCAATTATTCCCTTTAGTGTTGTGGTTTTTCCAGTTCCAGGCCCACCAGTAATTATAAGCATTTTTTCTGCATACGAAGTTCGTATTGCCTCTAGTTGTTCATTGGAATAATTCTCTTCAAAGGAGTTTAAAACTTTATCCAACTTTGGAGGTTTTTGGGGAGTAACACTAAGGAGTGCATTTATTGAACTTTCAATTTCGCGTTCTGCACGGTAAAAGCCTGAAATATATACATTGCTGTTGTGCGTGTGAATTTCTCCATTCTCTTCAAGGTCTTCAAAGAGAGTGTCGGAATATCCAACATCTGCTTGCAAAATATAGGATGCCTCTTTAATTAATAAATCTTTTGGTAGGAATGTATGCCCATCTTTAACAGCTTGTTGTAGGGTGTGAATAATTCCTGCTTTTAATCTAAATGGATCATCGCCAGTAAAACCAAGGCTTTTACCAATTCCATCGGCAATTTTAAAACCTATACCCCAAATATCCGAAATTAAACGATATGGATTTTTCTGTATTAAATCGGGAGCAGCATCTCCATATTCTTTGTAAATTTTCAAAGAGTAAGTTGCAGATATTCCATTTGATTGTAAAAACAGCATAACACTTCTTGCACTTTTCTGTTCTTGCCAGCCCTCTATTATTGCATCTAATTTTTTCTTCCCAATTCCTTCAACTTCAATTAAGCGTTCAATGTTGTTATCAAAAATATCAAGGGTTGCTTCACCAAATTTGCTCACAATTCTTTGTGCTGTAACCGGTCCAATTCCATGTATCATTCCAGAACCAAGATATTTTATTATTCCAGATTCGGTTACTGGATATGAAATATTTGCATTTTCAATTTTAAATTGTTTTCCGTATCGAGGATGCTCAACCCAATTTCCCGAAAGCTCTACTCTATCTCCTTCGTTAAGTTTAGGTAAATTCCCAACACAACTTGTTCCATCTTCTAATTTAAAAACAGAATATCCGTTGCTATCACTGTAGAAAAGATAAATATCAACAATGCCTGTAATGCTTTCCATAAAGGAATATCTCTCATTTTGATTTGATGTGTAAAATTAAGGTTTATGTTTAAGAAAGACAAAACGAATATTATGTTGGGGTGGGAGCTTAAATAATTTTGTTTTTTTGATGTCTAAAAATTGGCATTAGTAGTATTTCAAATTCAAAAATAATAAAAACATAAAATCACTGGCATTTTTCAATTTGTTTGACATACAGAATTGATAATTGTATATTTGTAAATTGTAAAAATAAACATTTAGGATTTAAATATGGCTAATCATAAGTCAGCGAAAAAAAGAATTAGACAAAGCGAAAAAAGACGCGTAAGAAATCAAGCAGCGACAACAAAAATGAAAACTTTAATTAAAAAAGTTCATACTGCATCAGACAAAGCTGCTGCGGAAGTAGTTCTTAAAGATGCTGTTTCGTTTATCGATAAATCAGTTACAAAAGGAAGATTGCATAAAAACACTGCTGCACGTAAAAAATCTTCACTTACTCGATTTGTAAATAGTTTAGAAGCTTAATTTCTAAAACTAAATAAAGTTTGTAAAAAGCAATCTCAATTGAGATTGCTTTTTTTAGTTTAAATTTTTAATTTCTCTTTTAAGTCTTTTGGTAGCACATCTTTGTGAACCATTATTGAAATTGTCATTAATCTCACATATTGTTCCGACATATACCAATATCCATCGTAACCTTTATCGCTTCCCCACGAATTTTTTGTATAATAGAACTTAGTACCATTCTGATTTTTTGCAACCCCAGTAATGTGCATAAGATGGTCGTCGGTTGTTGTAAAAGTATCAAACGAAATTTGTCGCATTTTTTGTGTCACGTTTTTTTCAGTTTCTGGTTCACCATTCTCTTTCCAATCATCAATAGGTATAACAGCATAACCACTTCTGTAAAAATATTCTTTCCCTGCATCGCCATCCCAAAGGAATGAATAACCTAAGTCTATTGAAGCATTCATCAAAGAAATTAATTCATCAATTGGAATATTAAAATATTCTGCGTTCGACCAATTATCTGGAATTTTTAAATTTGCTTTTTTGTAGAATGGAATGTGTGTGTAAGATGTGAACTCGATGTAATCATCTGGATTAAACTCCAAAGATTTTGCAAAACTTTTGGGTGTGTATTCTACTCCGTCAAAAGTGAACTTGGTAGGAAGTTCTCCGAGATAAACATCCAAAATAGAATTAAATGCAGGCTTCCAAAGTGTAGAAATCTTTTTTTGCTTTACAACACTTTTCAACATTGTTTCTAAAACCTTGTGCATTTCCGAATGATTATATTTTGTGCTATCCACTAATTTCCCGCCATAAACAGATTCTGGAACAATGCCACATTTACTTATTGTGTTCAAAGCGTCGTGTCCTAATCCACCAGGCCCAAAATTTGAGAGCCCGTGATATCGCATAAATTTTTCAGCTTTTAAAGGATAATCTTTTCTGATAAAATACATTTCTGAAAGGTCAAACTCTCCATTGCCTAATCGCAATATTTCCGCTTCAATAAAGGATGTAGTTGCAAATGCCCAGCAAGTTGACGTCATACCTTGACTTTTAACAGTTGATGCCTCAACTTTTTTTGTGATATTAAATTGATGCGGAATTTCATTTTGTTTCTCTTGCGAAAAAACAGAAATTGAAAAAAGAATTAGTAGAAAAATAGTTGTTCGCATTTTGTTACCTCGTATTTATTTATGGTTTTTCAAAAGCTACAAAAATAATTTTCATTTCGTGTAACATTTAGAAAAAATATGCCTCCTATGAATGAAACCTTTTTGAAAACTTCATTTGCTCTGGGGGAATTAAACCCAAATTCAGCATTAGAAAAGCACAAATGCTGAATCGCTCAAGCTGGAGTAAGGGATGACAACAATAATCCTTCAACCCAAAAGGTTAT
>CAMZLW010000161.1 GCA_947311785.1 uncultured Ignavibacteriales bacterium
ATTTGGTCTTCAAATTCTTCATTTTCCAAAACAACTTTTGTAAAATCTTTTTGAGAATTTATCCATTTAAATTGTGTTCTTATTTCTTGAATATTTTCATTAATTGTTTGTGATATAGCACTTTGTATATAAAAAAATAAAAGTGTAATTGTTATTATATTTTTCATTTTAAAATATTTCATTAATAAATCTTGTAGTAAAATTAAAAATTTACATTAAAAAAACAAATCCATCAAAATATTATCCTCAATAAATTTGCCTTTTGGGCTAATTTTTAAAATTTCATTTTCTTTTATTAAAAGTTTCTTTAAAATTAATTCTTTCGATTTTGTTTCTATAAACTTATAATATTGAGTACCTATATTATTTTTTATAAATTTTAAATCAACACCCCATATTGTTCTTAATGAGGTAATTATATAATCATTATATTTGTCTGTTATACTTAATTCTTCTTTTACAAAATAATTGCTACCCTCTCCTACCCTTTTCATATATTCCTTAATATTTGAAATATTACTTTGTCGTGAATTACCATTATATGAATGTGCAGATACTCCCAGTCCTAAATATTTTTTTTGTTGCCAATATGCTGAATTGTGTTGCGAAAAATATCCTTTTTTTGCAAAATTAGAAGTTTCATAATGTATAAAGTTATGTTTTTTTGCTTCCGATAGCAATAGTTCAAATTGTATTAAACTATCGTCTTCAGGAATTTCTTTTATTTTTCCTTTTTTTAAAAATTTTGAGAAAACTGTATTTGGCTCATAGGTCAGGTGATAGGCAGATAAATGCGGAATATTTAATGCAAAGAATTCAGAAAGGTTTTTTTGCCAATGGTCAATATTCATTTTAGGCAAGCCGTAAATTAAATCTCCACTAATGTTTATATATCCTTTACTTTGAAGTAGTTGAATAGCATATATGTTTTCATTTGAAGTATGTCGCCTATTCATTAATTTTAAATCTTCATCAAAAAAAGATTGTAAACCAATACTTATTCTGTTAATTACGGTATGTTGTAATTGCTTAACATATTGCTCATTTATATCATCAGGATTTGCCTCAATTGTAATTTCAGCATTTTTTTTTATTGTAAAAATATTAGAAACCTCATCAATTATATATTGTAGTTCAGAAGGTTTTAATAGAGTAGGAGTGCCCCCTCCAAAATATATAGTTTTAAGTTCTTTTTTTTCTATGTAGTTTTGCCTTAATTTAAGTTCTTTAATTAAAGTATTTATATATTCTTCTTTGTATTTTATTGATAGTGTCGTGTAAAAATCACAATAAAAACACTTCTTTCCACAAAAGGGAATATGTATGTAAACTCCTGACATATAATGATTTTACTAAAATATTATAAAACTATAATTGTATTAACTCTTGTTTTGCTATTAAGTTTATTGCCTGCCAATGCAACGCCTAAAATAAAGTTTATAAATATTCCACAATTTGATAAAATTATTCATTTTTTTATGTATTTATTCCTGACTTTAGCAAGTTTTATCGACATTAAAAATAATATAAAAAACCCGACAAAATTATTAATCTTATCGGTTATTTTTTCTTTAGTTATAATGGGCGGAATTATTGAAATTGTACAGGAAAACTTAATTTTTGGTCGTTCAGGAAGTTGGCTAGATTTATTAGCAAATCTATTTGGAATTGTATTTGCAAGTTTCCTTTTTTTTAAAACTTCTATATTTGCAAGATTTCATCGAGATCATTAATGCCATCTGCAAAATTTCCTATCGTTTGTTCTTTAAATGTTTGCATAAGCATATTTCTTACTTTATGCGATTTTTCCATAAAAGGACATAAATCCATATACTCAGGATTTCTTTCACAAATTTTTACTCCAATTAAACATTCATGAAAAACATCATCACCATCAATAATTTTAACTATATCGTATAAAGATATATCTTCAGGATCTTTTGCTAAACTAAAACCACCATGGGGACCTTTTACAGAAGTTAAAATTTTATTTTTTGCCAAAGTTTGCATAATTTTACCCAAGAAGGGTCCTGGTAAATCTAAATCTTCAGATATTTTTTTTATCCCAATTTTCTTATCATCTTTAGAATTAACAGCAATATATATAATTGCCCTTATTCCATATTTACATGTATTTGAAATCATATAGTATCTTTAAAGCTTGCAAATATATACATATTTTATTATATGGAATAAAAACTCTTTTATTCTTTTATTTTATTATTCCTTTTTTAAAAATTATTTTAAACAGGTATTTTTTCAATACGTCTAATATGCCTCCCTCTCTCAAACTTTGTTTCTAAAAATTTATTAACAATTTCTTTTGCTAAATCAACACTTACAAACCTTGCTGGAAGCGAACAAATATTTGCATCATTATGCAGTCTTGCAAGTTCTGCAATTTCAACATTCCAACATAATGCCGAACGTATTCCTTCATGATGATTTACTGTCATATTAATTCCGTTTCCACTTCCACAAAGCGAAATTCCTAAATCAAATTCATTGTTTTCAACAGCTGATGCCATAGGATGTGCAAAATCTGGATAATCTACACTTTCAGTAGAGTAACAACCAAAATCCTTAATTTCATATCCTTGAGATTTTAACATTTTTATTAACTCTTGCTTTGTTTCATAACCTGCATGGTCACTCGCTAATGCAATTTTTTTCATATTTTTATATCTTAATTGTTTTTTTATTGATTATATTTTAGTGATTTTTCTATTTATACTTAAATAATTTGCAATGAAACCAGAAACTTTAAATTTGAAATGAATCACCATAAAAATAAGTTTAAAATTTCAAATTTAATAAATAACACAAGTTGTAAAAAACTATCAACATACTTATATATAGCAAATTACAAATATTTTATATTATTCAATACTTTAAACAGGCTGTTAATAACTATTGTTAGTTTGCTAATTTTCAACTTGTTAATTTTTAATTAAAATCTTAATAATTTGTTGATATTTTTAATCTAAAAAATTAAAACTTATTTTTGCAAAGAAAATCATTTTTTCAGTATAGAAAGAATTTAATATTACACAAACTAAATTATTAATTTTTATTCTTATTTTTAAACAATTTATTAAAAATGAAAACATAATTATTTTTTAATTAAAAACTTAAAACTATGTTTTTAACAAGTGTTAATAATAATATATAATATACTGAAAATAAATTAGTTTTAATAAAAGCATATTTTTAATAAGTGTTAGTAAAATTTTAATAATGAAAAATGCAAGTAAATTTTAATATTTTTATAAAATAATTAACAGGGTATCATCATTATTATTAAGTTTTTAAATTTAAATTATAATAAATATATATATGTTAAATAAATTTAATGAAATAAAAGAAAACGGATTTATAAAAATAAAAGAAAATTCAAAAATTGATTTTATCAAGGAAATTGCAAGAATGAAAAAAGAAAAAAATGCAGTAATTCTTGCTCACTATTATGTTGATGGTTCTATACAAGATATTGCCGATTTTGTTGGCGATAGTTTAGCTCTTTCGCAAAAAGCTGCCTCTACTGATGCTGATATGATTGTTTTTGTTGGGGTTCATTTTATGGCTGAAACAGCAAAAATACTTTCACCAAATAAAAAAGTTATTCTTCCAGATTTGAATGCAGGTTGTTCGTTAGCAGATAGTTGTCCAGATGATAAATTTGAACAATTTATTAAGTTACATCCTGACCATACTGTAATTTCTTATGTAAACACAACAGCAAAAGTTAAAGCTTTAACAGATATTGTTTGTACATCTTCAAATGCTAAAAAGATTGTAAACTCTGTTCCAAAAGGTAAAAAAATTATTTTCGGTCCTGATAGAAATCTTGGTAATTATGTAAGTAGAATGACTGGCAGAGAAATGGTAATTTGGGATGGTGCTTGCCACGTACATAACGAATTTTCATTAGAAGGTATTTTAGAACAAAAAAAGCAAAATCCTGATGCTAAGATAATTGCACACCCAGAGTGTCCTAAACAAATTGTTTTAGTTGCCGATTATGTTGGCTCTACTTCAGGCTTAATTAATTATGTTATTGAAGATGATGCAAAAACTTTTATTGTTGCTACAGAGCCTGGAGTTATACACGAAATGAAAAAAGTTGCACCTACTAAATTTTTAATTCCTGCACCTGGCGATGATGCAGAATGTGCATGTAGCGAATGTGAATTTATGAAACTTAATAGTATTGAGAAGTTATATTCTTGCTTATTTCATGAACTTCCTGAAATTAAAGTAGATAAAGAAATTAGGGAAAAGGCATATAAACCAATAAAAGCAATGCTAGATTTATCTTAACTAAAACCTTACAGAGATTAACAAACCTGTCAGCGTTTATAAATTAAATATACATGCAAAAATATTTTAATATACTATTTCTTGTTAACTTATTTTTTATAATTTCAATTAACTTGAATGCTCAAAAAATAAACCCAAACGGATATAATAAATTTACATATCAAAATGGAAAAATTTCAAGTGAAGGGTATATGAAAAATGGTAAACCTATCGGCTATTGGAAATCCTATTACCCAAATGGAACTTTAAAAACAGAAGGAAACCGAAAAAATGAACAACTTGATAGTGTTTGGAGATTTTATGATAGGCAAGGACATCTTACAGAAATTATTGATTATAAGAATAATATAAAAAGTGGTTATAATAAAAAATATCAGTTTATTAATGACAGTAGTCAACAAAAAAATGTTCTTATTTCAAAAGAATTATATGTAAATGGAAAGAAAAATGGTAAATCTTATTATTATGATAATATAGGAAGATTGAAAGAAACAATACAATTTGAAAAAAATTATAAACACGGCTTTGAAAAACATTTCGATACACTTGGAAATGTAACTTTAATAATCAAATATTCGTATAATAATATTACAAATTCTGAAAGATTAAATAGATTTAATAAATTTGGCAGAAAACAAGGTATATGGAAAACTTTTTATCCTAATGATAAATTAAAAACTTATGCAAATTATAACAATGACACTTTAAATGGATATTATAGAGAATATAACATTTATGGGGAACTTGTAAAATCAGAGTATTATATAAATGGAAAAATTACAATTTTAAAAGAAGATGAAAATCCTGAAACAAAAAAGAAAATTAAAGAAGAATTTTTTGCAGACGGTAAACTAAAAAGTAAAGGTGCTTTTATAAAAGATATTCCTGTTGGAATTCATAAAATTTACAACAAAGAAGGAAAAATTATAAATTCAATTTTATATACAGAAAAAGGTGTTAAAAGAGGAGAGGGTATAATTGATAAAAAAGGAAAAAAACAAGGAAGTTGGAAATATTTTTATCCAAATGGTAAAATAAAATCAAAAGGAAAATATATAAATGGAAAAAAAGAAGGAAAATGGCAATACTATTTTAATTCAGGAATTACTGAACAAAAAGGAACATTTAAAAATGGTAAACCTAATGGTGTTTGGTTTTGGTTTTATGAAAATAAAAATAAAAGAAGAGTTTGTAGTTTTATGAATGGACGTGAAATAGAATTTTCTTATGAACTTACAGAAGAAGGAGATACACTCTCAAGTGGAGTTTATGTATATGGCTTAAAAACAGGTAAATGGAAATATTCAGTAAATGATAACATTGAGATTGGTAAATATGTAGGCGGAAAAAAAGAAGGAGTTTGGAAACATTATTATCCTAATGGAGAATTAAAATTTGAAGGTTCTTTTTTGGAAGGTTATCCCGATGGAAAACATAAATATTATTATCCTAATGGACGAATAAGACTAATTGAAAATTATGCTGCAGGAAATAAAGTTGGCAAATGGAAAGATTACGATGAAGAGGGAAATTTAATTACTGTTACACAATATAAAGCCAATAAAAAGTATAAAATTGACGGACAGAAAATTAAGAATTAATGATTATACAATTATGTAATGATATAAATATATAATGTTGAAAAATATTTTATAACTTAACAATATCAATTATTTTATAATTTACATACTTATTAAAAACATTAAATCTTTGAATAATTATACAATTGTATCATTAAAAATATAATGGATTTTAGAACAGAAGAATTATCACAAGCAGAAGAAATTTTTGAACAACAATTAAGACCGGCACAATTTTCCGATTTTAAAGGACAAGCAAAAATAATGGAAAACTTAAAAGTTTTTGTAAAAGCTGCAATTATGCGTGGTGAAGCTCTTGATCATGTTCTTTTACATGGACCTCCAGGACTTGGAAAAACAACACTATCAAATATTATAGCAAATGAGCTTGGTGTAAATA